>DAIEIL010000173.1 GCA_027352645.1 Rhodobiaceae bacterium
GGCCGGGTTCGCGCCCGGCCACCCCTCGCCGCCAGAAGAGGCCCGTCAATGACCTCTCGCCCGGAACTCTCCGTCAGCTTCCACAATTTCTGGCCCGGCTTCGATCCGAAGAAATTCTTCCTCACGCGTGAGTTGATGCGACGCTTCGACGTTCGCTTCGACCTCCTCGGCCACGACCTGCAATTCTTCAGCGTCTTCGGCAAGGAACTCATGCCCACGAAAGGCCGGGAACGCGCCCTGCGCGTCTGGTTCAGTGCCGAGGCCTATGAACCCTCCCGCATGATCTACGATCTTCACTTCGGTTCTCTGCCGGAGTCGCTATGGGGCAAGCGCTGGGTTCGGTGCCCCGTGTGGTCGACGAATATCGACTGGTCGAACGCTGCCTCGCCCTACTCGCCGGCGCAGCTGCTCGCGGAACGGCGCTTCGAACCGCATGAGAAGTTCTGCAATTTCATCTATTCCAACCGCACCTCGTTCCGCACCGAATTCTTCGACGTCCTCGGCAAGCGCCGCCATGTCGACAGCTGCGGCCGTGTACTGAACAATGTCGGCGGCCCTTGCGTCGACAAGTTCAAGGCGGTGAGCGAATATCAATTCACCATCGCCTTTGAAAATGCGCTCTCGCCGGGCTACATCACCGAAAAGCTGATCGACCCGCTCGCCGCCCGTTCCATCCCGATCTATTGGGGCGCCTGCGAAGCGAAGACCGATTTCAATCCCGACGCCTTCATCTTTGCGCGCGATTTCCAGTCCTTCGACGATCTCGCCGATCACGTCATCAAGGTGAGCGAAAGCCGTGAGGCGATGGAGCGGATCGTCACCGCGCCCGTCTTTCACGACAACAAGATCCCCGATCAATTCAGCGCGTCGCACTATGTCGACCTGATCGTCGAAGCGCTTTCCGCGCCGCAGATGACGATCGAGCGCCACGCGTTGAACGACAGGCTCATCACCGACCAGCCGGGCCACTCGCGCAAGGGCAAACAGCTCGAACGGTTGGGAAAGCGCATCGGGAAGCGCTTCGCCAGACTCGCCCGTCCCCTCTCGCGCTGACCTCCGCTCACACGGCTCTTGATCGGCCTCAATGCCGCGCGTGGCGGGCGGCCGCATCATTGCGTGCGCCTTTGGGAGGAGGCCACCATGAAGCTGTGTGGATTCGCATTCAACGGCCTGCTCGCGCTTTGCGGCCCGTCCATGGCCATCGCACAAGAGACGCTTGCGCCAAAGGCAGGCAGCGGCCCCACGACAGCCGAATCTGGCGGCTGCGGCATAATCGGCTATGGCGGATCGGTTGCAGCTAACGACGCCTTGCTCGACAGCCGCATAGCGTCGCTCAAGCGCGAGCTACAGATCACAGATGGGCAAGAGGCTGTCTGGAAAGGCTATGCCAATGCGCTGCGCGCTACGACGCAGGTCATGGCCAACATGCATCAGCAGATGATCGGCGCATTTCAACAGAACGATCATTCGTCCATGACGGTGGTCGATCTGAACATCGACGCAACGGAGTCGAAGCTCCCCGCCCTTGAAGCGCTCAAGCCCGCCACCATTGCCCTCTACAAAGAGCTTTCCGAAGAACAGAAGAAAAAGGCCGACGAGCGGCTTCCCACCATGGGGTGCATATAGAGCCCCGGGCCGATATCCGTTCACACAAGGTCTTGATCCGTCTCAATGCCGCCGCCAGCAGACCGACATAGGCTGGCAATCTCGCTCAACAGAGGAGGCCATCATGAATCTCCGTACATTCGCACTCATCGGACTGCTCGCGTTTTCCGGCGCATCGGTCGCGTTGGCACAGGAACCGCCCGCGCCGCAACAGGGTCGCGGTCCAGCGATGATGGGCCAGGGATGGGGGGGCGGAATGATGGGCGGCGGCTGGGGCCAGGGCATGATGGGCTATGGCGGTGGCCGCGGCTATGGCCCCGGAATGATGATGGGCGGCGGCTGGGGTGCCGGAATGATGGGTGGCGGCTGCGGAATGATGGGCTACGGTGCAGGGGGCGGCGACTTTGACACCTATGTCGAGGGCCGCATTGCCTTCCTCAAGGCCGAGCTCAAGATCACGAAGGATCAGGAAGCTGTCTGGCAGGATTATGCAGACGCGTTAACGACAAACGCGCAAGTCATGGCCAGCATGCACAAGCAGATGGCCGAGGCGTTCCAGAAGGGCGACAGTTCGCCGGTGCAGTTCTTCGACCTTCACATCAACGCAATGAAGTCGAGGCTCGCCGCGCTCGAAGCGCTGAAGCCCGCGACAGAAGCACTTTACAAGGCATTGTCTGCCGATCAGCGCAAGAAGGCCGATAATGTTCTGCCCCTGATGGGCGGTTGCATGTAACGCGTCACAGCGTATCGCGCAGCCGCTTTACGAAGTCGGACAGTCCGGTCAGCCGCCGGCGGCGCAGGCGTTCGGCCTGAAGGATCGAGCGCAATTCGCCAAAGGCTCGCTCAACGTCGTCGTTGATGATGATGTAGTCGTATTCCTGATAATGGCTGATCTCGTCCGAGGCCTTCGCCATGCGGGCGGCGACGACTTCCGCCGAATCCTGCGCACGCGCATTGAGACGCCGCTCCAGATCCTGCGCCGAGGGCGGCAGCACGAAGACCTTCACAAGGTCCTCATGCGCGACCTCTTCGATCTGCTGCGTGCCCTGCCAGTCGATGTCGAAGAGAACGTCGCGTCCGAGCGACAGCGCCTGTTCGACCGGCGCACGCGGCGTTCCATAGTAGTTCTCAAAGACCTTGGCACTTTCCAGAAACTCGCGGCGGTTACGCATCAGCCCGAAATCCTCGGTACTGACGAAATAGTAATCTCGCCCCTCGACCTCGCCGGGGCGCGGCTTTCGCGTCGTCGCCGAAACCGACATGGTGATCTGCGCATCGCTCTGGAGGAGCATGCGCGACAATGTCGTCTTGCCCGCACCCGACGGCGAGGACAGGACAAGCATCAGGCCCCTGCGGCCCACGAGTTCTTCATTCGACATTCTGGATCTGCTCGCGCAACTGATCGATCACGGCCTTCAGCTCCAGCCCGATGCGCGTGAGGCTGACATCGGCGGCCTTTGAGCAAAGCGTATTCGCCTCGCGGTTGAATTCCTGCGTCAGGAAGTCGAGCCTGCGGCCCGCCGGTTCCCCGCCGGCAAAAAGCTCGCGAGCCTGCGCCACATGCGCGATGAGCCGGTCGATCTCCTCGCGGACATCGGCCTTGGTCGCAAGCAGCGCCGCCTCCTGCGCCAGCCTTTCTTCAGACAGCGCAGGCGACGCACCGAGCAGCTCAGCCACCTGAGCCTTGAGCCGCGCGCGGATCGCATCGACACCGGTAGCGGGCGAAGCGGCAGCCTGCTGCGTCAGCCTCTCGATCTCGTCCACCTGGTCGCTCAGGATGCGTTCGAGCTTCCGGCCTTCCTCGCCGCGCGCGCGCGCAAGCGAGGCCGCAGCCTCGGAAAACGACGCAAGCACAAGCTTCTCGAGCGCGGCATGGTCTTCCGGGCTCTCCTCGCTCTCGCTCGTCTCGAGAATACCCTTGAGCGCAAGAATGCCTTCCGGCCGCGGCGGCATCACCTCGATGCGCTGCTGAAGCGAAGCGAGCGCCGCCAGCACTGCGTCGAGCGCATCCTGATTGATGCGCAGCGGAGCCGGGCCACGCACGCGGTCGATGGTCAGCGTCGCCTGCACATTGCCGCGCTTCAGGTGCCGCGCCAGTTCCTCGCGAAGCCGCGCCTCGATTGCCTCGAAGCCGGACGGCAGGCGGAACCGCGCGTCGAGCCCCTTGCCGTTCACACTGCGAAGTTCCCAATGCCAGCGCACAAGGCCGGCCTCGTTGCCGCTCTCGCCATCGGCGCGGGCGAAGCCTGTCATGCTGGTCAACGGCATAGGGCGGACTTTCCTGGAATCACTGTGGAACGGCATTCAACTATAGCAGCGCAGGGCCGCGAGACCGACTCACCCGCCCACATGGCGCGGCGGCGCCTTGAGCGGCAGCACGGGCTTGCTTCCGCCCGACTTCTCCTCGGCAGCCTTGACGGGGCCGTTCGCGGCTTTCTTTTCGGCCTGGCGCCAGCGCGCCACATTGCGCTCATGCCCTGCCAGCGAGTTCGCGAAGGCGTGCCCTCCTGTTCCATCCGCGACGAAGTACAGATCGTTCGTCTCGGGCGGGTTCAGCACCGCCTCGATCGAGGCGCGTCCGGGATTGCATATCGGCGTCGGCGGCAACCCATCCACCTGATAGGTGTTGTAGGGCGTCACGCGGTCCAACTCGCTCTGGCGGATCGGCCGTCCGAGCGGTCCCTTGCCGCCCGTGATGCCATAGATGATCGTCGGATCGGATTGGAGACGCATGGGCTTGCGCAGACGATTGACGAAGACGGAGGCGACTTTCGGCCTCTCGGCAGCAAGCCCCGTTTCCTTTTCGACGATGGAGGCGAGGATGACCGCTTCTCTTTTCGTCTTGTAGGGAAGGTTCGCACCCCGATGCAGCCATGTCTCGTTGATGAGCTGCGAGGCTGCCTTCTCCATGCGCTGCACGATCTGCGCCCTCGTGGTGCCGCGCGAAAAATTGTACGTCTCAGGCAGGAGTGAACCTTCGGCGGGCACCGGCGGCGTGTCGCCCGTGAGCACGGGGTCCGCCTTCACGATCTCCATCGCTTCCTGACTCGTCAGGCCCTCAGGCACGGTGATCTGGTGAACGATCGACTTGCCTTCCCTCAGGATACGGACGATCTCCGCCATGCTCGCATGGGCCGGAATTTCATACTCACCCGCCTTGAGCGTTCCCGCCGCCTTGTTAAGGCGCACGGCCAGCCGAAAGATATTCGGCTCGTTGAGCACGTGCGCTTCATGCAGGCGGCCGGCGATGGCCGAAAGCCCCAGCCCCGGCGCGAGCCAGACGACAGTCGGCGCGGCGGCGGGCCCAGGCGCTTCGAAAATCCGCTTGCCGTAAAGGAAAGCGCCGCCCGCGATCAGGGCGGCGCTCATGGGAAGGATAACGAGGATCGTCAGAAGGAAGCGCCGGATGCGCCCCGGTCGAGCATCGACATGAGGCTCGACCGTGCCTTCGTTATCGGTCCCGTCGGACAATCAATCGACCTTCTTCAGAACCAGCGAGGCGTTGGTTCCGCCGAACCCGAAGGAGTTCGACAGCGCGTAATTGACCTCACGCTGGCGCGCCTTGAGGGGCACGAGGTCGAGCTCCGTTTCGACTTCCGGATTGTCGAGGTTGAGCGTCGGCGGCACGATCTGGTCGCGAATGGCGAGCGTGCAGAAGATCGCTTCGACAGCACCGGCAGCGCCGAGCAGATGGCCGATCGACGACTTGGTCGAGGACATCGAAACCTTGCTCACCGCATTGCCGAGAAGACGCGACACGGCGCCGAGTTCGATCGTGTCGGCCATGGTGGAGGTGCCATGCGCGTTCACATAGTCGAGATCGGAAGCCGTAATACCAGCGCGCTTCAGCGCAGCCTGCATGGAGCGGAAACCGCCATTGCCGTCTTCCGGCGGCGCGGTGATGTGGTGCGCATCGCCAGAGAGACCATAGCCGACAACCTCGGCATAGATCTTCGCGCCGCGGGCCTTCGCATGCTCATATTCCTCGAGCACGACGACGCCGGCGCCCTCGCCCATGACGAAGCCGTCACGGTCCCTGTCATAGGGACGCGAGGCGCGGGTCGGCTCATCGTTGAAGCCGGTCGAGAGCGCGCGGCAGGCGGAGAAGCCCGCGATGCCGATGCGGCTGATGGCGGATTCGGTACCGCCCGCGACCATGACGTCGGCATCGTCGAGCGCGATCAAACGCGCCGCGTCGCCAATCGCATGCGCGCCGGTCGAGCAGGCCGTCACGACCGAATGGTTCGGTCCCTTGAGGCCATGCTGAATGGAGACATAGCCGGAAGCGAGATTGATGAGACGTCCGGTGATGAAGAAGGGGCTCACGCGGCGCGGGCCCTTTTCCTGGAGAATGAGCGCCGTCTCGGCAATGCCCTGAAGGCCGCCGATGCCCGAGCCGATCAACGTGCCCGAGCGCCACTGTTCCTCGTCGGTCTTGGGGTGCCAGTTCGCGTCGTCCAGCGCCTGCGTGGCAGCGGCGACGGCGAAGACGATGAAATCGTCGACGCGCTTCGATTCCTTTGCATCCATCCAGTTGTCCTGAATGAACGCGCCCTCGCCTTCGCGGGGAACAGGCATCGCAATTTTGCAAGGAAGATCGGAGACGTCGAAATTCTCGATCCGGCGAGCCGCAGACTGGCCATCGAGAAGACGCTTCCAGGTTACGTCGACGCCGCAGCCAAGCGGCGACACCATGCCCAGTCCGGTAATGACGACCCGTCTCATATCGGTCCCTACTCCCCATCGCCCACTGCGATCGAGCGCGGGGCTGCCCTACTTGATACTCAAAGCAAGAGCCGGCGAAACCTGACCGGGTGCGCCGGATCCTATGACGCTGCAGAGCGCGGGGACGTCAGCCCCGCGCTCCACAAGACCGAAATCAGGACTTCGCGTTCGCCTTGACGAACTCGATCGCGTCTTTGACGGTCAGGATCTTCTCGGCCGCATCGTCCGGAATCTCGACGCCGAATTCTTCTTCGAACGCCATGACCAGCTCGACGTTGTCGAGGCTGTCCGCGCCGAGATCATCGATGAAGCTCGCGTTCTCAGTCACCTTGTCGGCGTCGACGCCGAGGTGCTCGACCACGATCTTCTTCAAGCGTTCCGCGATATCACTCATTTTAAGTCCTCAGATTCCCTGTTTTGACCGGCTTCACGCCCCGTCCCCATCGCGTAATGCTTCAGGGTAACAACGCGATTGAATTCGGCGGAAAGACTGCACCTCTTCTGGCCCATTTCAAGGCTAGATCGCAAGCCAAATCGAGGGGCCTAGGTAACACACTTTTCACTATGGTGCCAGCGAAGGCGCCCTATTGACACACACGACTACCGCACTGATTCCGTTTACCTTTTCGGCGCCGGAAAAGGCCCCGACCGATCAGATCATCGCCATGCCGCCGTTAACATGGATGGTCTGGCCGGTCACATAGGCCGCTTCGTCGCTGGCGAGATAGACCGCCGCTGCGGCAATCTCGGCCCCTTCGCCGAGCCGGCCGGCGGGAATCGTTCCCAGAATCTTGGCCTTCTGATCGTCGTTGAGAGCGTCCGTCATGGCGCTGCGGATGAAGCCCGGCGCGATGCAGTTCGCCGTGATGTTGCGGCTCGCCACTTCCTGCGCCAGCGCCTTGGTCATGCCGATCATGCCGGCCTTGGAGGCGGCATAATTGCCCTGCCCCGGATTGCCGGTGACGCCGACGACGGAGGTAATTCCGATGATGCGGCCAAAGCGGCGCTTCATCATGCCGCGCAGGCTCGCGCGCGAAAGGCGAAATGCAGCCGTGAGGTTGACGCGGATAACCTCGTCCCACTCCTCATCCTTCATGCGCATGAAGAGATTGTCGCGGGTGAGGCCGGCATTGTTGACCAGAATGTCGAGCGAGCCCATCGCCTCTTCGGCCTGCTTGGGCAGCGCGTCGACGGCGGCGCTATCCGAAAGGTTGCAGGGGAGCACATGAGTGCGGCCACCGAGTTCGGCGGCCAGCGCGTCGAGCGCATCCTTGCGCGTACCCGAGAGCGCGACCGTCGCGCCCTGCTTGTGAAGGGCGCGCGCGATGTCGGAGCCGATGCCGCCGGAAGCGCCGGTGACCAGCGCGTTTTTACCTGTGAGGTCGAACATGGGTGCTCCCCGGATCAGATTGTTTTCAGAAAAGCTTCGACATCGGCGGGCGTGCCGATCGAAACGGTCTCGGGCTCTTGCGCGATGCGCTTGATCATGCCCGCAAGCGCCTTGCCCGCGCCGACTTCGACGTAACGCGAGACGCCCTGCGATTCCATATAGAGAACGCTTTCACGCCAGCGAACCATGCCGGTGACCTGCTTTACCAGCAAGTCGCGAATGGTCGCGGGGTCGGCGACGCGCGAAGCGGTAACGTTGGCAACGAGCGGAACGGAGGGCGTCCTGATCTCGACCTCTGCCAGCGCTTCTGCCATTTCGTCGGCAGCAGGCTGCATCAGCACGCAATGGAAAGGCGCGCTTACCGGCAGAGCCATGCTGCGCTTGGCGCCCCTGGTCTTGGCGATCTCGATGGCGCGTTCGACAGCGGCCTTGTGGCCAGAGACCACGACCTGACCGCCGCCATTGTCGTTGGCCGCTTCGCAAACTTCTCCTTGCGCCGCTTCCTTGGCGATTTCGGAGGCCGCGTCGAAATCGAGGCCGAGCAGAACGGCCATCGCGCCGACGCCCACCGGCACCGCGCGCTGCATCGCCTGGCCACGGCGCTTCAGAAGGCGGGCCGTATCGGCAATGGTGAAGCTGCCGGCGGCGGCGAGCGCCGAATATTCGCCGAGCGAATGACCGGCGACGAAGGCCGCCTTGTCGGCAAGCCTGAAGCCGCCCTCTTTTTCAAGAGTGCGCACGACGGCGAGACTCACCGCCATGATCGCGGGCTGGGCATTCTCGGTCAGCGTCAGGTCTTCCTGCGGGCCTTCCCACATCAGTTTAGAAAGCTTCTGGTCGAGAGCCTCGTCGACTTCCTCGAAAACCTCACGGGCCGAGGCAAAAACCTCGCCCAGTTCCCGGCCCATGCCGACCGCCTGCGATCCCTGCCCCGGAAAGGTGAAAGCCCTGCTCATCGACGCTCCCTGCATATCCAGCAAAAACCCGGACTGCTCGCGGCCCGGCTGGTCCACAGAGATACAGGCTCAAAGAGGGGTGTCAAGACGACGAGCCCCCGGCGGCCCGGACGCGAAGGCAAGGCCGCTCCTATCAGACCGGAACATTCTCGCGCCGCCGGAGCTTGCCTGATTCATTCCGCCGGTGCTGAACTTCGGATGGAACCGGGGCCGGGAGGGGAGGCATTTTGAGCAGACGCGATCCCCTTGCACCGCCGGTTGCGACGGCAATGGATGGCGCGCCGTCCGATACGCAGACGCCACCGCGCCGCACCGCCGAGACAATCGCCGCCCAGCTTCTTCCCTGTGCCGCCAGCTTCTACGCAGTCGTCCGGTCGATCAGGGCGTTCGGCGAATACAATCACAACGACCATATGTATGTCGCGGCCGCGTCGCTGTTTCCGCAGTTCGCGCTCTACCGGGAGATTGCCTACGCGCAAGCGCCGCTCAACGTCCTCGTCTACGCCGCGCTGGAGGCGCTGGTCGGACCGGCCCTGCTCTATGTCTCCGCGAAATTCGCCTCGGTCATATTTGTACTGGGAGCGGCTGCCCTCGCATCAATGACGGCGCAGCGGCTCGCCCAACGGCCTTATGTGTTCTGGGTCGTTTTCACGCTCGTTCTGTTCAACGCTAATGTCTTTTCGAACATGGCACAGACGAGCAATTACGCGCTGCCGCTTTTTCTCTTTTCTTTTGCATGTTTTCTCTACTTCGGGAGAGAGACAGGACGCATCAATGCGCTGCTGATCGGACTGGCCATCGGCCTCGCCGCGTCGAGCAAGATAAGTTTCATAGCCCCGGCGGCAGCCTTCGCGCTTCTGTTTCCTATCTCCCGCAAATCGCGAGCGTTCACGTTCCAATACGCAATCGGCTGCGCCATCGGCCTTCTGCCTGTCTTTTATTATTTCATCATCGACCGGGCCGATTTTCTCTTTCTCAATTTCGAGTTTCACATCCTCACCAATGAATTTCGCGGCTTGAGCTTCACCGGCTCGGTGACGGAGATGCGCGAAGGTCTGGCAAACTTCCTGATAAACGCCATTCCGGTATGGCTGGTCGTGGTGGCGGCAATACTCCTTGTCCGGAGCGACAGGCGCGGCATGGGCAAAGGAAATGCCGTGGAGGCAGCTATCATTCTTGCCGCCACCGTCATCGCGGCGATCATGCCGATGACCTATTTCCTGCCCTATTGGGGCCCCGCCGCGCTCGCGTTCACCATGTTTGCCGTGCCCGCTGCGGCCTTGGCCGCGAACCATACGCCCGCCTTCAGAACTGCGACGCTGCTGGGTGCGCTCGTGCTGAGCAGCCTTTCCTCGGCGGTGGACCTCCGGATGCTCGCCAGGGATGGGCTGGACAACTATCCCCCTCTCCTCGTCATGCGGGCCCAGGCGGACATCTCGAAACTCGTGGACGATGCGCTTCGCCATCATCCGGGATGCGTTACCGAAATCCTGAGCGCCAGCGCCATACCCGCCCTCGGCAGCGGCGTACCGCTCTCGCCGGGAAGCGCGGGGGGCGAATTCCTGTTCCGGATCGACGGGGTGCTCCGCGAGAAGAAGCCGGAATTCCGCAAATTTTCCGACGTGACCCACTACATGGACCCCGGCACCGGCCTCCTCACGGGATATTATGGAGAACGTGAATTCGAGGCCCGGATGGTCGCCCATGCCGTCTCGCAGGGCTTTGTGCTCGCGGGCACCTTCAAATACCCCAAGGCTCCGCTTTCCCTTTATCTTCCGCCCCAATGCGGGGCATAGCGCGCCATCGCCCCTTGCTTTCAACCCGGCTTTCCTTATATTGCGCCGCTTCTGAAGGTCTCGGCTGGAGGCTGAACGGCGCACCGTGTCCCTTGAAGGGCGCGGCAGGGAGAAATCCCGGGCTCCGGTGTCTCCGCTTCTTTGGTGGTCCTTTCGAGCCTTTTGGGGCTCAAAGGGGGCTTTGCGCCGGGGCCGGATATATATAGGAAAAGGCTCAATGGCTCTTTACGAGCATATTTTCATTGCGCGTCAGGACGTGACGCAGCAGCAGGTCGAGGCGCTCGTCGAGCAGTTCTCGAACATCCTCAAGGAAAACGGCGGTTCCGTCGCGAAGACCGAATATTGGGGTCTGCGCAACCTTGCCTACAAGGTGAAGAAGAACCGCAAGGGCCACTACGCCCTCCTCAACATCGACGCGCCGGCTGCCGCCGTCGCCGAAATGGAACGCCAGCAGGGCATCAACGAAGACGTCCTGCGCTTCATGACGACCCGCGTCGAAGAGCATGAAACCGGCCAGTCGGCCATGCTTCAGAGCCGTGGCAGCCGCGACGAGCGTGGCGGCGGTGGTCGTGGCGACCGCTTCGACCGTGGCGACCGTCCCCGTGGCGGCGACCGTGGCGACCGTCCCCGTTTCTCGCGCGATCGTGAAGAAGCCGCTTCGGAAGGGATTGAAGAATAATGAGCACCTCAGCAGCCCCCGCGCGCCGGCCCTTCTTCCGCCGCCGCAAGACCTGCCCGTTCTCCGGCGCCAACGCTCCGAAGATCGACCACAAGGACGTGAAGCTCCTGCAGCGCTACGTTTCGGAGCGCGGCAAGATCGTTCCGAGCCGCATCACGGCGGTTTCCGCCAAGAAGCAGCGTGAGCTCGCCCGCGCCATCAAGCGCGCGCGCTTCCTCGCCCTCCTGCCCTACGTCATCGGCTGAGCCCGGAAAAGGAGACAGACATGCAAGTCGTACTTCTGGAACGGGTCGAAAAACTCGGTCAAATGGGCGATGTGGTCAAGGTGAAGGACGGCTTTGCCCGTAACTTCCTGCTGCCTCGCAAGAAGGCGCTCCGCGCCACCAAAGAAAACCTTGTGCGTTTCGAGGCGCAGCGCGCGCAGCTCGAAGCCCGCAACCTCGAACTCAAGTCGGAAGCCGAGCAGGTCAAGACCAAGCTCGACGGCCAGACCTTCACCGTTCTGCGTCAGGCGGGCGAAACCGGCCACCTCTATGGCTCGGTGAACGGCCGCGACATCGCCGATGCGGCGACCGCGGGCGGTTTCTCGACCAACCGCAACCAGATCGCTCTTGAGCATCCGATCAAGACGATCGGCCTGCATCAGGTGCGCGTCGTCCTCCACCCCGAAGTGTCCGCGACCGTTTCGATCAACGTCGCCCGCTCCGAGGAAGAGGCCAAGCGCCAGGCCGCCGGTGAAGACCTCACCCGCCGGACCGAGGAAGAAGACGAGATCGAAGCCACCGAGTTCTTCGAATCCGAAGAACTGGCTCCGGCCGAAGGCGAAGAAGCCGAGGGCGCGGCCGAGTAATCGGTCCCATTTCGGACAGACTTCAAAAGGGCGTTCCTCCGGGAGCGCCCTTTTTGCTTGTCCACCGGGCCAGGCGTCCCGTTCGGCGCCATGCTCTTTTTGCCCCATGCTCTTTTTGATTGCTTCTAATCCGGCTTTAACTTTTCATGTCTGTCAGAAGGTGTGTGTACGAACCGGCGGGCCCGGTCACGTGCTGACAGGCCCGATCTACGCGTCAACTCTGGGAACGGAGGTTGTATGCTGTTCGGTGTGCTTCTGAAGCAGGTCGTCAAGCGCGGCTCGCTCCGCCTGATCGACCATGATGGAAAGGCCAGAACCTATGGCGACGGGACGGGTCGCCTTCTGACCATACGCCTGCGAGACAAGGGCGCGCATTTCGCGCTGGCCACCAATCCCTATCTCAAGCTCGGCGAAGCCTATATGGACGGCGCGCTCACCGTCGATCAGCCCGCCACCATCTATGATCTTCTCGACATGATCCTCGGCAATCTCGGCACCAACTATCCGAGCCGCGCTTTCAAGGCATATGCCGCCCTCCGGCGCATGAAGCGGCGCATCGACCAGCACAATCCCATCGGCAAGGCGCAAGAGAACGTCGCCCATCACTACGATCTCGACGGCGGCATCTACGATCTCTTTCTCGATGCGGACAAACAATATTCCTGCGCCTATTTCGCCAATCCATCGATGAGCCTCGAAGAGGCGCAACTCGCCAAGAAACGCCATATCGCTGCCAAGCTGCAGATCGAGCCCGGCATGAAGCTGCTCGACATCGGCTGCGGCTGGGGTGGCCTCGCGCTGACGCTTGCCGAGGAGACCGGCGCGGAGGTCGTCGGCGTCACATTGAGCCGCGAGCAACACAAGGTGGCGAGCCAGCGCGCGCTGGAACGCGGCCTCGCCGACCGTGTCCGCTTCTTCCTGCAGGACTACCGGACGCTCACCGACAGGTTCGACCGCATCGTCTCTGTCGGCATGTTCGAGCATGTCGGTATCGGTCATTACACGGAATATTTCAGCGGCGTGAAGCGCCTGCTCACGGATGACGGCGTCGCGCTCATCCACACCATCGGGCGCCTTGATCCGCCCGGCGCGACCAATCCCTGGATCGCGAAATACATCTTCCCCGGCGGCTATATTCCAGCGCTCAGCGAAATGTCAGCGGCGGTCGAAAAGACCGGCCTCTTCATGACTGACCTCGAAGTGCTCCGGCTCCATTATGCCGAAACTCTGAAGGAGTGGCGCCGCCGCTTCATGGCGAAGCGCGACATCGCCGCGAAGATCTATGACGAGCGCTTCTGCCGCATGTGGGAGTTCTATCTGGCGGGTTCGGAAACCTCGTTCCGCCACGAAGGCATGGTCAACTTCCAGCTTCAACTCGCGAAGAAGATCGATGCCCTGCCCCTTACCCGCGACTATATCGGCGAGCGGGAGCGTATGCTCTCAGCCGTACCGGTACGGCAGCGGCTTCGCGCGGGCGACTGATCGCCCGCGCCAGTCTGCAATCAGGCATTGCCGCGATTGTCGATGCTGTACGCAACTGCGCCATGGGCGACGCGCTGCAGGAAGCCGCCCGCCATGGCGAGGTTCTTCATGAACATGATGAACATCATCTGATCGGCAAAGTCGTTGTGAAAGATAACGCCGGTGACGATGCAGAAACCCGCCATGAGAAAGGCGACGATCCGCGTCTGATAGCCGATCAGGATTAGGACGCCGCCGCCCAGTTCTACGATCAGGGTCAGCACATAGGAGACCTCAGGGAGCGGGATCCCCTTCGACGCGATATAGCCGATCGTGGCCGAAGCCGAAGTCGCCTTGCTGATACCAGCGATAATGAAGATCAGGCTCAACAGCACGCGGCCCGCGGGCGCGGCCAACTTGGTCAGGGAATCCATCTTGCTCTCCACGATTGATGCGCCTTTGCGGCGCGCTGCGAAGGGAACTCTAGGCTCAGGCAAGCCCCGATGACTACGGCGCGAATGAGAATGAATTGTTGCAGACGAGGAACAATAGCCCTGCGCGTCGTCTTCGTTCAATTGCCACGACTCAAGATACAATTGAAACTATCCCCAGCCGCCAAAAAGCCGGAATGCGGTTGGATACTCAGCGACTTACCTGAAGTTCTCCCCGTTATTCACAGGCTGGGAAGAGCAAAGCTGTTAGAGGTGGCCGCAACGACAGCATTTCCGCTATCGCTCGCGCGCCCTTCGCGTAAAACGAGACCATGGAAAACATATCCCAAGCTTTCGCCAGCGTACCCGACGACGACGGCACACAGGGCTACCGCGTCCCGCCGCACAACATCGAGGCGGAGCAGGCGCTGCTCGGCGCCATCCTCGTCAATAACGAAGCCTATGACCGGCTCTCGAGCTTCCTCGAGCCGATACATTTCTTCGACGCGCTGCATGGCCGCGTCTACGAAGCGGCGGCAAAGCTCATCACGGCGGGCCACCTCGCCTCTCCCGTGACGCTGAAGAATTTCTTCGAGCGCGACGAGGCGCTGACCGAGATCGGCGGCCCGCAATATCTGGCGCGGCTCGCAGGCGCGGCGACGACCATCATCAACGTCGAGGAATACGGCCGGACCATCTATGAGCTCGCGATCCGCCGCGAACTCATTCAGGTCGGCAGCAGCATTCACAATCGCGCCTATGACGCGCCGGTCGACGACACCCCGTCGCAGCAGATTCTCGAGGCCGAGCAGGCGCTTTATCAGCTCGCCGAACAGGGCAAGTACGAAGGCGGCTTCAGAGGTTTTCACGAGGCGCTCAAAGGCGCCATCGACATGGCCGCCGCCGCCTATGAGCGCGATGGCGGATTGTCGGGCATTTCGACGGGCTTGCGCGATCTCGACAAGATGATGGGCGGCTTGCAGCCTTCCGACCTCATCGTCCTTGCCGGTCGTCCCTCGATGGGCAAGACCGCGCTTGCCACCAACATCGCCTTCAACGCCGCCAAGGCCTACAAGGCCGAACATCACGCAGACGGCACGGTCGATGTGAAGGACGGCGCCATCGTCGGTTTCTTCTCGCTCGAAATGTCCTCCGAACAGCTCGCGACGCGTCTTCTCGCAGAGCAATCGGGCGTCCCCTCGGAAAGCATTCGCCGCGGCCGCATTCAGGAAGAAGAGTTCCACTCGCTGGTCGAGGCCTCGCGCGAATTGCAGAGCATCCCGCTCTATATCGACGACACCGGCGGCCTCACCATTGCAACCGTTGCCGCCCGCGCCCGCCGCCTGAAGCGCCAGCGCGGCCTCGGCCTTCTGGTCATCGACTACCTTCAGCTTCTCGCCGGTTCCGGCAAGTCGGGCGAAAACCGCGTGCAGGAAGTGACGCAGATCACGACCGGCCTCAAGGCGCTGGCCAAGGAACTCAACGTCCCGATCATCGCGCTCTCGCAGCTTTCCCGGCAGGTCGAAGCGCGCGACGACAAGCGGCCCCAACTCTCCGACTTGCGTGAATCGGGTTCGATCGAGCAGGACGCCGACGTCGTGATGTTCGTGTTCCGCGAGGAATATTATGTGCAGCGTCGCGAGCCGCGCGAAGGCACGCCAGAGTATCTCGCCTGGCAGGAAGAAATGAATCAGGTCCACGCACTTGCCGAAGTCATCATCGGCAAGCAGCGCCATGGACCGACCGGCACCGTTAAACTACAGTTCGAAGCCAATGTGACGCGCTTCGCGGATCTCGCTGCCGAAGACCACCTGCCGGACCATATGTCTTGAGCCTGCCCGAATTCTTCCGCGATGAAGCGGCCGCCGGTTTCGATCCGGCATCCGCTTCCACGATCCTTACCGTCGATCTCGATGCCATTGCCGCGAACTACCGGCATCTGCGCTCGATCGGCGGAGGCGCGGATGTGGCCGGCGTGGTCAAGGCCGATGCCTACGGGCTGGGGCTGGCGCCGGTCGCACGAACGCTCGCCCATGCGGGATGCACCAATTTCTTCGTCACCGATACCGACGAGGGCCTTGCGCTGCGCGCGGCGCTCCCCGGCGCCACCATCTATGTCACGAACGGGCTGACACCCGGCGCCGCCGCCCTTTATCGCGGCCATGGGCTGCGCCCCTGTCTCGGCAGCCTCGCGGAAGTCGAGGAATGGCGGAGCGTTGTGAGCCATGCCGGGATGGCGCTCCCCGCTGCCCTTCATTTCGACACGGGGCTCAGTCGCCTCGGCTTCGACGAGACGGAGACGACCCGCCTCATCGCGGAGCCGGCGCTTCTCGCCGGGATCGACGTCACGCTCATCATGAGCCACCTCGCCTGCTCGGACGAGCCGGAGCACCCGCTCAACGCCTTGCAGCTCGCCCGCTTCAGGCCGATCCGCAAGGCTTTCGCCTCGACGCCCGCGAGCTTCGCCAATTCTGGCGGTGCGCTGCTCGGTCCCGACTATTGCTTCGATCTGATCCGCAGCGGCTACGGCCTTTATGGCGGTGCGTCCGGGCCCGGTCCGAACCCCTTCCGCGCCGCCGTCCGGCTGGAAACGCGCTTGCTCCAGATCCGCAACGTGCCGGCGGGCGTCACCGCCGGTTATGGCGCGACCTGGAAGGCCGAGGCCCCCCGCCGCCTCGGCGTCCTCGCCACGGGCTATGCAGACGGATATTTCCGCAGCCTCGCGGCCAACGGACGGGTATATGTGGGCGGGCACTACGCCCCCATCGCAGGCCGCGTCTCAATGGACCTGCTCACTATCGACCTGACGAGCCTGCCGGAGGGCGCCGTGAAGCGCGGCGATCTCGCCGAACTCATCGGCCCCCATGTGACCCTCGACGAAGTCGCTGACCGGGCGGGCACAATCGGCTATGAGGTGCTGACAAGCTTGGGCGATCGTGCCAAGCGGCTCTACACTGGCGGCCATCTTGCGGTCCCAGAATCATAAATTCGGCTGGTATGCTGCGGCGCATCGGCCACCCACTCGCGGGGAGCAGTCTTGAAATTTTTCGCAATTATCGGCCGGGTCGTACTGGCGCTGCTCGCCGAAATCGGCCACCTCTCGGTCTTCACATGGACCAGCGTCAGCCACATCTTCAGGCCGCCCTTCTTCTGGCGCCTTCTCGGCCAGCAGATGATGCGGATCGGCTACTTCTCGTTGCCGGTGGTCGCGCTGACCGCCTTCTTCACCGGCGGCGCGCTGGCGCTCCAGATCTATTACGGCGGCAGCACGATCAATTCCGAAAGCATCGTCGCCACCATCGTCGCGCTCGGCATCACGCGTGAACTCGGCCCCGTCATGGCGGGCCTCATGGTCGCGGGCCGCGTCTCGGCGGCGATCGCGGCAGAACTCGGCACCATGAAGGTGACCGAGCAGATCGACGCGCTCACCACGCTCTCGACCAACCCTCACAAATATCTCGTCACGCCGCGCATTGTCGCCGCCGTCATCACCCTGCCGCTTCTCGTCTTCATCGCCGACGTTCTCGGCGTGATGGGCGGCTTCATCGTTTCGACGGCGAGCCTCGACTTCAACCCGGGCGTCTATGTGCAGAACACGGTCAACTTCCTGAAGGCCGATGACGTGACCTCCGGCCTCATCAAGGCGGGCGTCTTCGGCTTCGTCATCGCGCTGATGGGCTGCTTCCAGGGCTTCAACTCGAAGGGCGGCGCGCAAGGCGTCGGCCGCGCGACGACGAACGCCGTGGTCACCGCGTCGATCCTCATTCTGGCGTCGAACTACGTGATGACGTCGCTCCTCTTCGCGAAGTGAGACATCAGAATGACTGACACGCCCAAGATCGAACTGCGGAACGTCACCAAGCGTTTCGGCTCCAAGGTGGTGCTGGACAATCTGAGTCTCGTCGTACCGAAGGGAAAATCCCTCGTCGTGATCGGCGGCTCCGGCACCGGCAAATCCGT
>DAIEIL010000199.1 GCA_027352645.1 Rhodobiaceae bacterium
GTCGAGCGCATCAAGCGGCACACATCGCTGCCCGTCGCGGTCGGCTTCGGCATCAAGACGCCGGAACAGGCCCATGCCATTGCAGGCGCCGCCGACGGCGCCGTCATCGGCTCGGCCATCGTCAGCGCCATTGCCGACGAAATCGACGCCAACGGAAAGCCGAAGGCGGGTGCAGCCGCGCGCGTCCTCACGCGGGTTCGCGCGCTGGCCGAAGGCGTCCATAGCGCCCGCGCCAAAGCGGCGGAATGAACGGAGAGTCCCCATGAACTGGATCACAAACGTCGTCCGCCCGCGCATCCAGCGCGTTTTCAAGAAGAAGGACACGCCGGACAATCTCTGGCGCAAGTGCCCCTCCTGCAACGAGATGATCTTTCATCGCGATCTGGAGGCGGCGCTCAATGTCTGCCCGCATTGCGACCATCACATGCGTCTCGGCACCGCTGCGCGGCTCGCATCGCTTTTTGACGATGGCCAGTACCAGACGGTCACGGTCGCGGGCGTACCGCTCGATCCGCTGAAATTCCGCGACCAGAAGAAATATCCCGACCGCCTCAAGGAAGCCCGCTCCAAGACCGGCCGCGACGAGGCAATCACCGTCGCCCACGGCCCGCTCGACGGCGTGGAAACGGTGATCTCCATTCAGGATTTCGCCTTCATGGGCGGCTCGCTCGGCATGGCTGCCGGCGAAGCGATCATCAAGAGCGCGGAAATCGCGATCGAAAAGAAAGCGCCCTTCATCCTCTTCACCGCGGCAGGCGGCGCGCGCATGCAGGAGGGCATCCTCTCCCTCATGCAGATGCCGCGCACCACGGTCGCCGTCGAAATGCTGCGCGAGGCGGGGATTCCCTACATCGTCGTCCTCACCGACCCGACGACGGGCGGCGTGCTTGCCTCCTATGCCATGCTCGGCGACATCCAGATCTCCGAACCCGGCGCGCTGATCGGCTTCTCCGGCCGCCGCGTGATCGAGCAGACGATCCGCGAAAAGCTGCCCGACGATTTCCAGAAGGCCGAGTTCCAGCTCGACCACGGCATGATCGACATGATCGTGCATCGCCACAAGCTCAAGGACACGCTGGCGCGCACGATCCGCATCCTCATGCACAAGCCAAAGCTCGGCACGCCGTCGACGCTGCCCGCGCGGACGGCCTCGCGCTGACAGGCGCAGCGTGGGCGGCGAGCGCACAACGGAGTCGAGCGACATCATTCTTGAACGGGTGACGAAGCTTCATTCGAAGCTCATCGACCTGTCGCTCGACCGCACCTGGCGGCTGCTTGCGGCGCTCGGCCATCCCGAGCGCGCGCTTCCGCCGACCTTTCATATCGCAGGCACCAACGGCAAGGGCTCAACCTCAGCCTATCTGCGCAGCTGCCTCGAAGCGGGCGGCTATGGCGTCCATTCCTATACCTCGCCGCATCTTGTGCGCTTCCACGAGCGCATCCGGCTCGCAGGGCGTCCGAAAAGCGAACCCATCGACGAGACGGAACTCGCGAAGCTTCTCGATGAATGCGAGCGCGTGAATGGCGGCCAGCCCATTACCTTCTTCGAAATCACCACCTGCATGGCCTTCCTCGCCTTCGCGCGGCACAGGGCAGATGCGCTGATCCTGGAGGTCGGCATGGGTGGAAGGCTGGACACGACAAATGTCGTCGAACATCCAGCCGTCACCATCATCACGCCGGTCGATCTCGACCATCAGCAATTTCTCGGCGAGACGATCGATCTCATCGCGCGGGAAAAGGCGGGCATTCTGAAGCGCGGCGTTCCCGCCGTGATCGGCCCGCAGACCGACGAAGGCCGCGCCGCCATTGAGGAAGAGGCTGCGCGGATCGGCGCGCCTCTTTTCATTCACGGGCAGGATTTCAGCGCGCATGAGGAACAGGGCCACCTCGTCTATCAGGACGAGCATGGGCTTCTCGATCTGCCGCTACCGCGCCTGCCCGGCCGCCACCAGATCGACAATGCGGGCGTCGCCATCTGCGCTCTGCGCCGGGCGCAAATGCTGCCGATTGGCGAGGACGCCATCGCGCAGGGATTGCGTGAGGCCGAGTGGCCAGCGCGGCTGCAACGCCTGACGCGCGGCCCCCTCGTCGCGGCGCTGCCACCACATGCGGAACTCTGGCTCGACGGCGGCCACAATCCTTCAGCGGGCCGCGTCGTCGCCCATGCCATGGCGGATTTTGCGCAGAGCAATCCGCGTCCGCTTCTGATGATCGTCGGCATGAAGGAAACGAAGGACGCGAGCGGCTTCCTCGCGCCCTTCAACGGCCTCGTCTCGCATGTCGAAACAGTTGCGATCCCCGACGATCCGGCCTGTCTCTCGCCCGAAACGCTTGTCGAAGCGGCACACCGCGCAGGCCTCGACGCATCGCCCGCCCCCTCCATCCCGGAGGCGCTCGCGCGTTGCATCGCGCGCGCAGGCAGCGAGCCGCCGCGTATCCTCATCTGCGGATCGCTCTATCTCGCAGGCGCCGTTCTCAGACATAACGGCTGAACAAAAAAGGCCGGTCTTTCGACCGGCCTTTCTGATTTCCGCTGGAGAAAGCTCAGAGAGCGCCTTCGATCCATTCGACGATCTTGCCCTTGGGCAACGCGCCGACTTTCGTCGCGGCGACCTGGCCGTCCTTGAAGATCATCATGGTGGGAACGCCACGCACACCATACTTCGTCGGCGTGTTGGGGTTCTCGTCGATGTCGATCTTGGCGACGCGAAGCTTGCCGCCATATTCCTTGGCGATCTCTTCAAGCGCCGGGGCGATCTGCTTGCAGGGGCCGCACCAGGTGGCCCAGAAATCCACCAGAACCGGGCCGTCCGCATCCAGTACGTCCGACTCGAATGTGGCGTCGGTAACCTTGCTCGTTGACATCGTCATTCCTTTCCTGCGGGCCGCGGCCCCATTGGGGCCAACCGGCCTGCCCCATCATGTGGGGCTTTATAAGGGCTCAGTTGCATTGAATCTAGGAACCGCCCCCCCGGAGGTCAAGGCGCGGAATGGCCGCGCTTTTCCTGTGCAATCGGGGTTCTCAGGGCCTCGTCCAGCACGGCGGCGGGCAACGGCATCAAGCGTGGCCCATCGGTCCAGAGAAGGGCGCAGACGATCTCGCGGCCCGGATAGACCTGCGCGAGCACGGCGCGATAGGCAGCCATCTGGGCGATATAGGCCGGGCTCACCTCTGCCACATCATGGGCGGAAGGACGATTCGTCTTGTAGTCGATCACGGTAACCCGGGCATCGCTCACGCAAAGCCGGTCGATCTGGCCGGAAATGAGCGTCGGCTTGCCCGCAAATTCGATGCGGCCTACGACCGCGACCTCGGCGCGTCCCGCCGGTCCGAAAATATCGGCAAAGGCAGGCTCATCGAGCACGGTGAAAACGGCCGACGCGATTTCCTCCTGCGCTTCCGCGTCGATTGCGTGTGCGGGATTGGCAAGAAAACGCCGCGCAGCTTCCCCCCGTTCGCTCGCCGCGATACCCGGCAAGGTTTGCAGCAGGCGATGGATAAGGCGTCCGCGCTGATAGCGCGCGCTGGTATCGCCCGCGAGCGGCGACAGCGCGGGCGGCTCCGAGAGATTTTCCGGCGGCAGCCGCGATGGTGCGAGCGGGCGAGAGGGCGTCGGCTCGGACGGCGCCTTTTCGCGCATCCAGTCTTTCAGCGCCGATACTTCCGCCGTCGCGACATGCGTGGCGACCTCTGGTTCGCGCTGCTGCTCTCCCTTGATGCGCCAGACCGTGTGACCATCGGCGAGTTCAATCTCCTGCGCTTCCGGCTTCAAGGCGGCAATGATGAGATTGTACCAGCATTCAGGCGAAGGCTCGGCCTCACCGCGATAGCCGCAGACATAGAGCCGGTCGCGGGCGCGCGTCATCGCGACGTAAAGCAGGCGGCGATATTCCTCGGCCTGCGCCTTGCGATGCGCTTCACGGGCAAGCGCGGACAATTCGTCCTCATCCTTCTTGCGCACCGGCCAGAGAAGAAGCTGCGGTTCGGTCGGCAAGGCAAGCAGCGCCGGATCGTGCCGCGCATTGGGCAGAGCGCATGTATCCGGCATGAAGACGATTTCCGCTTCAAGCCCCTTCGCGCCATGAACCGTCATCACGCGCACTTCGTCGCGCCCCTGCTCCATGTCGCGCTTGATCTCCGCGCCGCCCCGTTCGATCCAATGAAGAAAACCCTGAAGGGTCGGCGCATGGCGGCGTTCAAAATCCAACGCGAGCGCAAGGAACTCATCTATCGGATCGTTCGCATCGGGCCCCAATCGCGCAAGCAGCTTGCGCCTGCCCTCGCCCGCGCCGAGAAGCTCGGCATAGAACTCGTAAGGCGGCGCAAAGTCGGCGCGCGAGCGGATATGGGCAAGCGCTGCATGAGCTTCGCCGAAGCGCGTGGGTTCGCCCTCATGAGCTCCGGGCGCATCCCAGAGCTTGCCCTTGCGGTTCCAGGCCAGATCGAAAAGCTCGTCTTCGGTGAGACCGACGAGCGGGCTCTTCAACAGCGTCGCAAGGTTGAGATCGTCTTCCGGCAGAAGCGCGAAAGCGCCCGCCGCCATGAGGTCCATGACCGCAATCTGTTCGGTCAGCACCATGCGGTCGGCGCCCGCGACGGGGATGCCCGCTTCCTTCAGATGCCGCACCATTTCCGAGACAAACGCATTGCGGCGTCGCACGAGGATCAGAATATCGCCGGGCCTGATCGGCCGTCCCCGCGCCACAAGCGGCTCTCTCGTATCGAGCCAGTGCCTGATCGTCTTCGCGATGCGCGCGGCGAGCTTTGCGGCGGGCGCCGTTTCGGTCAGATAGTCGAGCGGCGCGTCCCATACGTTCTGCTCGTCCTGTTCGTCGGGCGCTTCGAGATCCCAGATCTCGACAAGACCCGCGTCGAGTTCACGGTGAGCGACATGTGTGTCGACGACACCTGAAACGCTCAGGCCCGCGCTTGCGGCCGCCATCGCGAAAACCTTGTCGACGGCGGCAAGCACTTCCGGCACCGAGCGGAAGGAGCGCACCAGCGGAATGGCCGACCAGCTCATCTCGGCCTGTTTCACGCGGCGCTCGAAATGCCGTCGCATGGCGTCGAAGCGCGCCGGGTCCGCCCCCTGAAATGAAAAGATCGATTGCTTCTCGTCGCCGACGGCGAAAATCGTTCTCGTCACATCGCGCGAGCTGGAGCCCGACACGAACTCCTCGGCCAGCGCCGAGATCACATCCCATTGTTCAGGGCTCGTATCCTGCGCCTCGTCGACCAGAATGTGATCGATGCCGCCATCGAGCTTATAGAGCACCCAGGCGGCCATGCTGCTTTCGACGAGGAGCTTCCGGGCCCGCGCGATGAGGTCGTCGTAATCGAGCAGCGCACGGAAGCGTTTCCCGCGTTCGAAATCGGCAAGGATCGCATCCGCAAGATGAAAGATCGCCTCCGTCGCCTGCGCCACGCCGACGGCGCGAAGACGCGCGACCAACGCGATAATGCGTTCCTGCTCGCGCACAAGCGCTTCCGCGAGTGCGGGGTTCGACTCGGCGGGCTTTTTGGTGATGAGCGACTTGCGCGGGGCATCTTCCCTGGTGAGGAAGATCAGCTTGTAATCGTCGAGATGGTCGAGCCGGGAATCAGGATCGGCAAGGAAGGCGTGGAGCGCTGCGGCGCGCTCCATATCGGTCTTGGAGCCCGTCGCCAGCAGATTGGCGGCGGCGAGCATTTCCTTTTCCGGCAGAGAGACGATCTCGGCGGAAAGGCTGTCCACCGTTTCATCGTCGCCAACCTGAAGCGCCAGGCGAATGGCGCGGATCGCGCCGTCGAGACCGCCGAACTGCTTCAGGAGCTTTTCGAAAATATCGCGGCGCTGCGTGATCTCCTTCAGCAGCTTGCCGAAAACGAGTTCATCGACGCGCTCCACCACCAGCGCCAGCGCGCGACCGAGCGGTGTGTCCGGCGCAGCGCCCGCGCGGCGCAACACGCCGTCGCGCACATCGTCCATCAATTCGTCAGCGCCGCGATCGTCGAGAATTTCGAAATTCGGCGGCACGCCTGCCTCAAGCGGAAAGCGCCCCAGCAGCCTTTCGCAAAAGGCATGGATGGTCTGAATCTTGAGGCCGCCCGGCGTCTCGATGGCGCGCGCGAAAAGCCGCCGTGCCAGATCGAGCTTCTCCTTCGATGGCAAGCGCCCTTCGAGCTTCGTGAGTTCGCTCGCGAGCGCTTCGTCGGAAAGCATCGCCCAGTCGCCGAGGCGCTTGTAGAGGCGGCTCGACATTTCGGCGGCTGCCGCCTTGGTGAAGGTAAGGCAGAGAATGCGCCCCGGCTCGCTGCCCGCAAGAAGCAACCGCGCAACGCGCGTCGTCAGCGCATGGGTCTTGCCTGAACCTGCATTGGCGGACACCCAGACTGAAGCTCCGGGGTCCGAGGCCCGCATCTGCGCCTCATCGGCGGTCGGGCGCTTCTTCGTTTCGCCGCTCATTCGCCGCCCCCCGCAGAAGACCATTCCTTCACACGGGCGAGATGATCATAGTCGCCATAGCTCGCTTCGAACATAGGACGCGGGCGGGAGAGATAGGGTGTCGCCTCATCTTCATAGCTCGCGAGAAGCGCGACGAGATTGGCATAGGTCTCATCCACCAGACCTTCGGGCGCGATGGCCCGCACCTCGCCCGCCTTCTCGCCACCTGTGAGACGCAGATAGAGAAGCGCCGACGCAGTCGCCACGCCGAGTTCCGCGAAACCGCCACGCGCGGCCATCGCCGCTTCAAGCGGAAGCTGCGGCGTGAGGCCCGATTCCACCTGTGCCAATGTCGGCGTCGTGCCCGTCTTGTAGTCGATGATGCGGATGGAGCCGTCGCGGCGTTCGTCGATGCGATCGGCCTTGCCCACAAGCGTCACAGGACGGGCAAGCTCCACGATCTCGATGCTGCCCTTCAACTCCGCATGGACGCGCCTTA
>DAIEIL010000001.1 GCA_027352645.1 Rhodobiaceae bacterium
CTATCTGCTACTGCTCGACACGATGGTCAGCCTCGAGCGCCTCGGTATCGGCGTCGGCATCGCGATGCTTGCGGGCTTCATCATCGGCGTTCTGCAGGGTCTCATTCCCTATGTCCGCGCGACGCTCTCGAATTTCACCAATGTCGTCTCGATGATCCCGGCGCTCGCGATCCTGCCGATCCTCTTCATCACCTTCGGACTCGGCGAGACGGCGAAGGTCGTGCTGATCTTCGTCGGCATCGTGCCCTTCATCATTCGCGATCTCGCGCAGCGGGTCGAAGAGATCCCGCATGAGCAGATCATCAAGGCGCAGACGCTCGGCGCCTCGACATGGCAGATCATCATCCGCATCGTCGTGCCGCAGATGCTGCCCCGCCTGATCGACTCCGTTCGCCTCTCGCTTGGGCCCGCCTGGCTCTATCTCATCGCGGCGGAGGCGATCGCCGCCGAATCCGGCCTTGGCTACCGCATCTTCCTGATGCGCCGCTATCTGTCGATGGACGTGATCCTGCCTTACGTCGCCTGGATCACCTTCCTCGCCTTCTTTCTCGACTTCCTGCTGCGCGGCCTCAGGCGAGTGTCGTTCGGCTGGATGTATCGCGGCCATATGTGAGGGATGAGCGATGACCCGCGTTACCGTTGAGAACGTCTGGAAGACCTACGGCAAGCAAACCGTGCTCGAACGCATCAATTTCGAAACGGCGCCCCAATCCTTCATCTCGCTCGTCGGCCCTTCAGGCTGCGGCAAGTCCACATTCCTGCGCATGCTGCTCGGCGATGAAAAGCCCAGTCAGGGCCGCATTCTCGTCGACGGTGTGCCGCTGCAGGCCGAGCCTTCGCCGGATCGCGGCGTCGTCTTCCAGAAATATTCGGTCTTCCCGCATCTGACGGCGCTTCAGAACGTCATGCTCGGTCTTGAGCTTGGGCAGAGCCCCGTTCTCGGAGGTCTCTTCGGCAAGAAGCGTCGTGAAGCGCGCGACATGTCCCGCGAAATGCTGAAGTCCGTCGGTCTCGAAGCGGCGGAAAACAAATATCCCGCCGAGCTGTCGGGCGGCATGCAGCAGCGTCTTGCCATCGCGCAGGCGCTGGTCAAGCGCCCGAAGCTTCTTCTGCTCGATGAGCCTTTCGGTGCGCTCGATCCCGGCATTCGCGCGGAGGTGCATGAGATTCTGCTCACGCTGTGGCGCGAGACGGGAATGACCATTTTCATGGTGACGCATGATCTGTCCGAAGCTTTCAAGCTTGGAACGCGCGTCATCGCCTTCGACCGCCGCAAGACGCGGCCGGAAGAACTTGAAGCCTATGGCGCGACGATCACTTTCGATCTGCCCGTCATGCGCAAGATCGCGCCGCCTCCCGGCGCGGTGACGTCTCCGGCGGAGACGGAAGAAGCAATGCCGAAGGTCGCCGTCGCCGGATGACTTTCGTCTCTGCCGGGACGACCCGGTGGATTGAGTTGTTGCCTGGACGGCCAGGTTTTCGGCGCCTCCCCAAGGCGCCACCGGAAGCAGGAGAACGAGATGGCCGATACATCTCAGACCTCGGGTGGAAACCACAAACGCTATGCCGCACAGCGTGCCCGCTATGAGGAGCTTTACACGCGGGGCAAGGCGCGGCGACGCGACTTCAGCGAGGCCAAGGGCAACGCGAAGGAGATTCCCGCCGATCTGGTGCTGAAGCGCGAGATGCTTCCGGGTGGCTGGGGCTGGTCGGGTATCGTGAAGCGCGGGCAAACGCTTCGTATCCTCGCGCCAGCTGCGACGCAGGGCGTTTCCGTCCTTCTCTATCGCGCCGCCGATCCGACGGAGCGCTTCAATGCGGGCGATACGGTGAAGATCCAGTGGAGCGCGAGCCTCTATCGCGGAAAGCTGCTTTATTCCGACATGGGGCGTGTGCTTGCCTCGATAACCGACGATACGTTTGGCCATCATGACGCGATTGCGGGTGGCTCGACCGCGGCGACGAATGCTGCAAAGTATGATGATCCCACGCTCCGCAACACACGCGACAACTTCATTTTGCTTGCCGCGAAGCATGGGCTCTCCAGGGCCGACATTCCGCCTTGTCTGACGCTCTTCGCGCCGGTTGGGGTCGACGCTGCCGGCAAGCTTGTCTGGCAGGACGCCAGGACCGCCGCCGGCGATTACGTCGACCTTCGCGCCGAGATGGATGTTCTCGCCTTCCTTTCGAACTGCCCGCATCCTCTCAGCACGGGCGCTTATGCGCCGGAGCCTGTCGATCTCACCCTCTGGAAATCGCCGCCGCCATCCGCCGACGATTTCTGCCGCTCGTCCTCGGAAGAGGCGACCCGCGGCTTCGACAACACCGATGCAATTTTCGAGTGAGGGCCGAGCAGATGACCACCAACCGCGAACCGAATACCGTCATTCACGATGAAATCGTGCCGGCGAACAAGCCTTGGTCACACGTGATCCTGAAGGGGCAGGTGCTTCGCATTATCGACCTGGAAGGCTGTCAGGCCGTCGATACGCTTTTCTACAATGCAGCCGATCCGGTCGAGCGTTACAGCGCGCAGGATACGATCCGCGCGCAGGGCGCGCCTTACATCACCGCAGGCACGAAGCTTCTGTCCAACGAAGGCAATGCGATGCTCACCGTGATCGGCGACACATGCGGCGCGCATGACACCTCGGCCGGCGCCTGCAGCGCCGAGGCGAACACCGTGCGCTTTGGACATCACACGAAATACATGCATAGCTGCCGCGACAATTTCGTTCTCGAATTGTCGAAGCATGGCCTCACCAAGCGCGACCTGGTGAGCAACATCAACTTCTTCATGAATGTGCCGATCGAGCCGGACGGGACGCTCGCCATCGTCGATGGCGTGTCGAAGCCGGGGGATTATGTGGAGCTTCGGGCGGAGATGGACGTGCTGTGCGTCATCTCGAACTGCCCGCAGGTCAACAATCCCTGCAACGACTTCAACCCCACGCCCATTCGCACGCTCATCTGGAACGGCTGAAGTTCCGGGAGGAAGACATGTTCAAGAAGGTACTGGTTGCGAACCGCGGCGAAATCGCCTGCCGCGTCATTCGCACACTCCGCCACATGGGCGTCAGCTCCGTGGCGGTATATTCCGAGGCCGATCGCTTCGCGCCGCATGTGGATCTGGCGGACGAGGCTGTCTGCGTCGGCCCCGCCGTGGTGGCGCAGAGCTATCTCGATGTCGATGCCATCATCGCGGCAGCAGTTGCGACCGGTGCGGAGGCGGTCCATCCGGGTTATGGGTTCCTGAGTGAGAACCCCGGCTTTGCGCAGGCATTGGCCGACAGGGGCATCGCCTTCATTGGCCCGCGTCCCGAGCACATGCTCGCTTTCGCGCTGAAGCATACTGCGCGAGAACTCGCTGAGAAGAGCGGCGTTCCGCTGCTTCCCGGTTCGCCTCTCGTCACCGATCTCGACGATGCGCTCGCCCGCGCGGGTGCCATCGGCTATCCCGTCATGCTCAAGAGCACGGCGGGCGGCGGCGGTATCGGCTTGCAGCTATGCAAGACTGCGGCAGAACTTCCGCGTCTCTTCGAGACCGTGCAGCGGCTCAGCCTTGCGAATTTCAAGGATGGCGGCGTGTTCCTCGAGAAGTTCGTCGCCGAGGCGCGGCATATCGAGGTGCAGATTTTCGGCGACGGCAAGGGCAAGGTCATCGCGCTCGGCGAACGCGACTGTTCCGCGCAGCGCCGCAACCAGAAGGTGATCGAGGAGACGCCCGCGCCCAATCTGGCGGATGATGTGCGCAGCGCGCTCCACGAGGCGGCAGTGCGTCTCGGCGAAACCGTCTCTTATGAATCGGCCGGCACCGTCGAGTTCATCTATGACGCGGTGGAAGAAAAGTTCTACTTCCTCGAAGTAAACACGCGGCTCCAGGTCGAGCATCCCGTCACGGAGGAAGTGACCGGCCTCGATCTCGTCGAAATGATGGTACGGCAGGCGGCGGGCGACCTTGGTGATCTCGTCCAATATGAGCGTGCGCCGCAGGGTCATGCCATTGAGGTACGGCTCTATGCCGAAGATCCGGCGCGAAATTTCCAACCTTCCTCGGGGCTTCTCACGCAGGTGAGCTTTCCCGCCGGTGTGCGTGTCGATGGCTGGATCGCGACCGGAACCGAGGTCACGCCCTTTTACGATCCGATGCTTGCCAAGATCATCGTCAAGGGAGCGACCCGCGCGGAGGCTGTGGCCAAGCTTGCGTCCGCGCTCAATCAGAGCGCCGTCTACGGCATTGAAACGAATCTCGACTATCTGCGCCAGCTCGCGGGCGCATGGACCTTTCTCGACGGTGCGATGCGCACCTCGTCGCTCGCCCATTTCGATTTCCGGCCTGCGACCATCGACGTCGTCGCGCCCGGCGCGCAATCGACTATTCAGGATTACCCCGGTCGCGTTGGCTACTGGAATGTCGGGGTGCCGCCATCGGGTCCGATGGACTCGCTGTCCTTTCAGCTTGCCAATCGCCTCGTCGGCAACGAGCCGGGCACGCCCGCGCTCGAAATGACGCTCGCGGGCCCGACGCTGCATTTCCGCACCGACGCGACCATCGTTCTGGCCGGCGCGCATATGCAGGCCAAAATCAGCGGCGAGCCCGTGCCGCATTGGCAGGCCTTCGAGGTGAAGCGCGGCCAGACGCTTGAAATCGGGGCGATCGAGGGGCCGGGGCAGCGGGCCTATCTCGCCATTCGCAACGGTTTCGATGCGCCGGAATATCTGGGCTCGCGCTCGACCTTCACGCTCGGCCGCTTCGGCGGCCACGCAACTGGCGCGCTCAAGACGGGCGACGTGCTGCGCGTGAACCGTTCGGGTGCGAAGGCGCCTGCGCAACGGGAGGCGCTGCCGCAACTTGACCGGCCGCCGCTCGTCAACGAATGGGAACTTGCTGCTCTCTACGGCCCGCATGGTGCGCCGGACTATTTCGCCGACGAGGACATCGAGACGCTTTTCAGTGCGACCTATGAGGTTCACTACAATTCGGCACGCACGGGCATCCGTCTCATCGGGCCGAAGCCCAGGTGGGCGCGCAAGGATGGTGGCGAAGCGGGGCTTCATCCGTCCAACATCCATGACAATGCCTATGCCGTCGGCACGATCGACTTCACCGGCGATATGCCGATCATCCTAGGTCTCGATGGGCCGAGCCTTGGCGGGTTCGTCTGTCCGGCAACGATTGCCAAGGCCGACCTCTGGAAGATCGGGCAGCTGAAGCCGGGCGACAAGGTTCGCTTCCGCCGTGTGAGCGACGAGGAGGCCGAAGCGCTACGCAAGAGCGAGGATGGCTGGCTTTCGACACTGAAACGTCCGCATCACGGATCGCGCATTCAGGCGCCCGCGAGCCTCGGCAACGCCGTGCTCGGCCGTATCGACGACCTCGATGTCGCCGTCACCTATCGACGTGCGGGCGACGATTATCTGCTCATCGAATATGGGCCGATGGTGCTCGACTTCGCGCTGCGCTTCCGGGCGCATGCGATGATGACGGCGCTGGCGTCGAAGCGCATCCCCGGCATCGTCGAGATGACGCCCGGCATTCGCTCGCTGCAAATCCATTTCGACCCCGACCGTCTGTCGCTGAAGCGGCTGCTTGCGACTGTGGAAGAAGTCGAGCGACATCTGCCGGCGACGAAGGATATCGAGGTGCCGAGCCGTGTCGTGCGCCTGCCACTTTCGTGGGACGATGCGGCGGCGCAGGAAGCCGTGCGCAAGTACCAGACGCTGGTGAACCCGGAGGCGCCGTGGTGTCCCTCCAATATCGAGTTCATCCGCCGTATCAATGGACTCGACAGCATCGATGAGGTGCGCCGCATTCTCTTTGAGGCGGATTACATGGTGCTCGGCCTCGGCGACGTCTATCTCGGCGCGCCGGTGGAAACCCCGCTCGATCCGCGCCATCGCCTCGTCACCACCAAGTACAATCCGGCGCGCACATGGACGCCGGAAAATGCGGTGGGCATCGGCGGCGCCTATATGTGCGTCTATGGCATGGAAGGGCCGGGCGGCTACCAGCTTGTCGGCCGTACCTTGCAGATGTGGAATACGTGGCGCGAGACGAAGAATTTCGAGGCAGGCTCGCCCTGGCTCCTGCGCTTCTTCGACCGCATCCGCTTCTTTCCCGTCTCGGCGGAAGAACTGCTCGATATTCGTGCCGCCTTTCCGCATGGCCGCTATGAAGTGGAGGTGGAGGAATCGAGCTTCCGCCTCAGCGACTATCTCGCCTTCCTCGATCGGAATGCGGACGAGATCGCGGATTTCCGCACGATGCAGCGCCGCGCCTTCGAGGAGGAGCGGCAGCGCTGGGAAGATCGCGGGCTTTCGATGCAGGCGGCGGAGCCCGATGCGCCGCCTACGCAATCTATCGGCGAGTTGCCTCCGGGCGCGCGTCTCGTCGAGGCGAGCGTGCCGGGCAACGTCTGGGCGATCAGTGTCGAGCCGGGCGAAGAGGTCGCGCAGGACCAGTCTCTGGTCACGCTTGAATCCATGAAGATGGAAATTGAAATGCGGTCGCCGATGCGCGGCCGGGTGCATGAGGTGCATTGCGCACCGGGAACAATGGTACAGGCGGGGCAGGCGCTGATGACGCTGTTGCCGCTGGAGGCGATAGCATGAAGGGTCTTTGTTTTTCTCTCCCCTCGCTCAGGGCTTCCTATGCGCGTGGCCTGCGCGCCGAGGATGTGGCGGCGGAAGCGCTGAAACGTGCCGACGCCTATGCCGATCCGGCGGTCTGGATCGCGCGGGCGCCCGCCGATGAGGTCATGGCCCGCGCCCGCGCGCTCGACGCGCTGCCGGTCGCTGCGCGGGCGAAGCTGCCGCTTTTCGGTGTGCCCTTCGCGGTAAAGGACAATATCGACTGCGCCGGGCTCCCGACGACGGCTGCTTGCCCCGCCTATGCCTTTCAGCCGAAGGAAAGCGCCTATGCCGTGCAGCGTCTTCTCGATGCGGGTGCGATCCTCATCGGCAAGACCAATCTCGATCAGTTCGCCACCGGCCTCGTCGGTACGCGCTCGCCGCATGGCGCGCCGCGGTCGGTCTTCAATTCCGAATATATCTCCGGCGGATCGAGCTCCGGTTCGGCCGTGGCTGTCGCGGCGGGGCTCGTCTCCTTTTCCCTCGGCACGGACACGGCGGGTTCGGGCCGCGTGCCTGCCGCCTTCAACAACATTGCGGGGCTCAAGCCCTCGCGCGGCCTTCTCTCGACGCGCGGTGTGCTTCCCGCCTGCCGCTCGCTCGACTGCATCTCGATCTTCGCGTTGACGCCCGAAGACACGGCGGAGGTTTTCAGGCAGGCCGCTATCTATGACGATGAAGATCCATACTCGCGGACGCGGCTTGCGGACGAGCCTTTCGTACCTGGCGGCAGTTTCACCTTCGCGGTGCCGCGCGCAGAAGATCTCGCCTTCTTTGGCGACGGCGAGGCGGAGCGCCTGTTCAACGAGGCCGTGCAGCGTCTGGAAAGCATTGGCGGCCGCGCGCGGCGGATCGACTTCGCACCGTTCCGCGAGGCGGCCTTGCTGCTGTATGAGGGTCCCTGGGTCGCCGAGCGCACGGTGGCGGTGGGTTCCTTCATCGAGGCGCATGAGGCCGAATGCGATCCGACCGTCGCGAAGATCGTGCTCGGTGGGCGCACGCGCAGCGCCGTCGAGACTTTCGAGGCGATGCACAAGCTGCAGGCCCTGCAACGCAGGGTGCTGACGCTCTTTGCCGGTCTCGACATCGTCGTCGTGCCGACGGCGCCGACGACATACAAGGTGAGCGAACTTGAAGCTGAGCCGATCAAGCTCAATTCGCGCCTCGGCACCTATACGAACTTCATGAACCTGCTCGATATGGCAGGGCTTGCGGTGCCTGCGGGCATCGGTGCGACGGGGCTTCCCTTCGGCATCACGCTTGCCGCGCCCGCCTTCTCGGAGGCGCGCCTTGTCGAGATCGGCGCTCGCTTCACTGCGGCGCTGGCCTTGTCTCCGGGAGCCCCGTTCCTCGGCGGCGCGGAAGCGGATGAAGCCTTTCTGGAACTTGCCGTCGTCGGCGCGCATATGAGTGGCTTGCAGCTCAATCATGAACTGACATCGCGCGGGGGCATGTTCGTCGAGCGGACCAGGACAGCCGCCTCCTATCAGCTCTATGCTTTGGCGGGCGGTCCGCCCTTCCGTCCCGGCCTCGTCAAGTCGGCGACGGGAACGGCGATCGAGCTCGAAGTCTGGCGGCTTCCGCGCGCGCAAGTCGGGAGCTTCCTTGCCGGAGTGCCACAACCGCTTGTCATCGGCACTGTCGATCTTGCCAATGGCCGCAAGGTGAAGGGGTTCCTTTGCGAGACGAGCGGTCTTGCGGGCGCGGAGGACATCACGTCCTTCGGCGGCTGGAGGCGCTTTCTCGAACGTGACAAGGCGGCGGCCGGCTGAGGCCGGCCCCGTTCGCGCGGTTCAGAGCGGCTGGCTGGTGAAAGGCGCCTTCAACTGACCCAGGAAAGTCAGCGGCATGTCGTGCTGGATGCCGATGTCGCGCGGCGGCCTGCGGTCCGGCGCGTTGAAGTAACTGCGGAAAAGGAGATCGAAGAGAACGAGGTTCTCGCCGTAGTTTCTGTTCCCCTCCGCGAGCACCTTGGAGTGGTGCCAACGGTGCAGCGTTGGCGTGTTGAAGATGTAGTTCAGCGGCCCGCAGCGCATCTCGATGTTGCAATGCGTCAGCATGCCGACGATCGCCGTGATGGCGCTCACCATCAGCAGCACGTCGCGCGGCGCGCCGAGGAGCAGGAGCACCGGCATGCCGACCATGAGGCCCGTCATCGTGTCGACGAGGTGGAAGCGGCCGGTGTTGAAGAACCATAGCCGCGTCACGCTGTGATGCACGGCATGGAAGCGCCAGAGCCAGGGCCATTCATGCGCGAGGCGGTGCTTCCAGTAGAGGCCGAACTCGACGATGATCAGGCCGAGCGCCGTCTGCACGGTTAGCGGCCAGTTCGCCGGCCAAAGGCCCGCTCCGGTCGGCGCGAGAGCGTCCGCGATCCCCATGAAGGCGACGAAGGTGATGATGACCTGGGCAATGCCCTTGTTCAGGATCGTGTGCGCGAGGTCCGGCCCCATCTGCCCGTCATTGCGGAGCCAGGCCTCTTCATGCGGCATCAGGCGCTCGAGAAGCGCGATGCTGAGCGCAAGCGTCAGGTAGGTGAGGTTGAAAGCGGCGACGTCGTGGCCCGTGCTCATTCCGGCATAGACGAGACCGACCGAGCCGCAGAAGAGCAATGGCCACCAGATACAGGAAAGCAATCGACGCACGTCAATCCTCCTTCGTCCCCCGACGAAAAGTCGCGTGGCTTCATGTTAGCGGAGTCTTTGCGCCCATGTACAAGCTCAATTGGATTTCCGGTCCGGTGCGCAAGACAGCGGAAAGCTCCGATTTGGCGTGAGGTTACGTCGATTCATGCGGGTTTTTGCTGCTCACTCCGATTTGGATGGTGATCGGCTTGTGACCTCGGCGGCGGACATGCAGCCTGTTCCATCACGAAATGCACTTTCGGGCGGGTCCTGATCCGAGACCTGAGACCGCCCGGCCCTGTCAGGAGGAACACATCATGAATACGGATTCTGTCGAGCCCTTTTCGAGCGTCCCCTCCACGACACAGTCGAAAGAAAGCGGACGCAAGTCCATCGCCTCGACTGTCCGCGTGTTGCGCGCGGGAAGCGAGGACATCGTTGTCGGCGAAAACTCTTCGCTCGAAGGCTCGTTCGAAACTCAAGGCTCCATGTTCGTCGACGGCACGATGAGCCGGGCCGACCTCAGAACCTGTCTCCTCTCCATCGGCGTCGCGGGCTCCGTCGAAGGCAGCGCCCATGCCGACAGGGCGGAAATCGCAGGCCGCTTTGAGGGCCAACTCGTCGTTACCGGCGAGGTCATTCTGCGCTCGTCGAGCCATGTCACCGGCGAGATCCAGTGCGGCAAGCTCATCAGCCATCGCGGCGCGACCATCAAGGCCGAGGTAACGGTGGTCGAGGATGAAGACGAGGCGGGGGAGGCCGGCAACGAGTTTCGCGCGCTTGCGCGCCTGCCGCTCCGCGCGAATGTCACCCGCTCCTTCCTGCGCCGCTCCGCCACATTCGGCTATGGCGTCTTTTTCACGCTGGGCGCCATCGGCCTCGTTTCGCTCTTCGCGCATTGAGCCGAGCCGAACTGCACCAATGTGGGCGCCCGCAAGCGATTGCGGGCGTCTTTTTCCTTGAATTTTTCGCATGTGCGGCGCGCCCTGCCGGGCGACGCTACGTCAGTGCGCTGTGCCTCTCTCTCGCCAGCGTGGGCGTCGCCGCGCTAGGCTCTAGCCCATCAAAATCAGAACGGCCCCCGCCTTTGCGCGGGATGGGCGCAGATGGGGAGAGACATGGAATTCGATTTTTCCGACGACCAGAAGCAATTGAAGGATCAGGCGCGGCGCTTTCTTGAAGCGAAGAGTTCGCCCAAGGCCGTGCGCGCAATCCTCGAAGGGCCGGAGCCCTATGACAAGGCGCTCTGGCAGGGCCTTGCCGAGATGGGCTTCATGGGAACGGCGATCCCCGAGGAATATGGCGGGCTCGGCGCGACCTATCTCGAGCTCTGCGTGATCGCGGAAGAGCTTGGCCGGGCTGTGGCGCCGGTGCCCTTCGCATCGTCGATCTTCCTCGCCGCCGAATTTCTGCTGGCCGCCGGAAGCGAGGAGCAGAAGCAGGCTTACCTGCCGAAGCTCGCAAGCGGTGAAATCATCGGCTGCTTCGCGTTGGCTGAGGGCGTCGGCGCGGCAACGCCGAAGCGCATTCAGGCCGACGTCGCTGGCGGCAAGCTTTCGGGCACGAAGCTTCCCGTTCTCGACGGCGATGTCGCCGATTTCGCCATTGTCGCGGCGAAGACGGGCGCGGGTAATGACGCGCGTTCCATCTCGCTCTTCATCGTCGATCTCAAATCGGCGAATGTGAAGCGCGAGACGGTCGAGACGATCGACCCGACCCGCAGTCAGGCGAAGATCACCTTCTCCGGCGCGGCCGCGGAATTGCTGGGCGCGGAAGGTGACGGCTGGAACATCATCGAGCGCGTGCTCGACCACGCTGCCGTGCTGACCGCATTCGAGCAGCTGGGCGGCGCGGATCGCGCGCTCGAAATGGCGCGCGATTATGCGCTGGACCGTATGGCCTTCGGTCGCCCCATCGGCTCCTTCCAGGCGGTGAAGCATATGCTTGCCGACATGTATGTCTCGGCAACGCTTGCGCGTTCCAATTGCTACTACGGCGCCTGGGCGCTTTCGACCGGTTCGTCGGAGCTGCCGGAAGCGGCGGCGACGGCGCGCGTCAGCGCCACGCAGGCTTATCAGCACTGCGCCAAGAACAACATCCAGGTCCATGGCGGCATGGGCTTCACCTGGCAGTTCGATTGCCACCTTTATTACCGGCGCTCGAACCTTCTCGCGCTCACGCTCGGCTCTCTTTCCACATGGGAAGACAAGCTTATCGCGCGTCTGCGCGCCAAGAACGCCGCCTGATCGCGCCATCGGATTTGAAGGAATAGAGACATGAATTTCGACGATACACCGCAGGAAGCGGCCTTCCGTCAGGAAGTGCGCAGCTGGATCGCCGCCAACGCTCCGAAGCAGTATGAAACGGGCCTCAAGACATCGGGCTTCGGCCACACAGCGCTCGAAGGCGTGGACATCATCAAGGTGTCCAAGGAATGGCAGAAGAAGAAGTTCGACGCGGGCTGGGCCTGCCTGCACTGGCCGAAGGAATATGGCGGTCGTGGCGCAACACCCATCGAGCGCGTCATCTGGCAGCAGGAAGAAGGCGTCTATGCCGCGCTCTCCTCGCTCTTCATCATCGGCCATGGCATGTGCGGCCCGACGATGATGGCCTATGCGAGCGAAGAGCATAAGCGCAAGTATCTGCCGCTTCTCGCGGCTGGCGAGCATATCTGGTGCCAGCTCTTCTCCGAGACTGCGGGCGGTTCCGACCTCGCGGGTCTGCGTACCAAGGCTGAACGCGACGGCGACGATTGGGTCGTCAACGGACAGAAGATCTGGACCTCCGGCGCGCAGCATTCCGACTACGGAATTCTGATCACCCGCACAGATCCGACCGTACCCAAGCACAAGGGCCTCACCATGTTCTTCCTGGACATGAAGTCGCCCGGCATCGAAATCCGTCCGATCAAGCAGGTGAACGGACAGTCGGGATTCAACGAGGTCTATTTCACCGATGTCCGCATTCCGGACAGCCAGCGCCTCGGCAAGGTGGGCGATGGATGGAACGTTTCGCTGACGACGCTGATGAACGAGCGCCTGTCGATTGGCGCGGGCATGCCCACGGGCTTCCCCGAGCTTCTCGACTTCTGCTGCTCGCTCGAAACGGACAACGGTCCGGCCATCGACAATCCGGCCGTGCGCTCGAAGCTTGCGAGTTATGCAGTCCGGACCAGCGGTCTCAAATATACGGCGTTCCGCTCGATCTCGGCGCTTTCAAAGGGCGAGACGCCCGGGCCGGAAAACTCCATCGGCAAGCTCGTCGCCGGACCGACCATGCAGGAGATCGCGATGTTCGCGCTCGACCTGCAGGCCGAGGCGGGCGCGCTTCTTTCGCCCGAACAGGCTGCGGCGAGCGCACGCTTCCAGGCGATGCTGCTCCGCTCACCCGCGACTCGTGTCGAAGGCGGCACGGACGAGATTCTGCGCAACATCATCGCAGAGCGTGTGCTTGGTTTGCCCGCCGATATTCGTGTGGACAAGGCGGTCCCCTTCAACCAGATCCCGACAAGCGGGCGCTGAAGCGTTAAAATGTAAAGTGTTGAAGCGGCCCCGGAACAAGCGTTCCGGGGCCGTTTTTATGCGGCATAAAGCCATTCTTCCCATCGTGAGCGGCCGGCGGAAATGCGCTAGCATGGCCGTCGCCCGGCGTGCCCGCCGGTGCGGACGAAAGGATGTACTTCGATGAGCAAGAACCAAGAGCTTGCCGCGCGCCGGGAGCGCGCGGTTCCGCGCGGCGTTTCCGTCGCCTATCCCATTCACGCGGCGCGCGCGGAAAACGCCGAATTATGGGATGAGGAGGGGCGGCGTTTTGTCGATTTCGCAGGCGGCATCGCGGTGCTGAACACCGGTCATCGTCACCCCAAGGTGATTGCGGCGGTTGAAAAGCAACTCGCGCATTACACGCACACGGCCTTCCAGATCGTTCCCTACGAGCCCTATATCGAACTCGCCGAAAGGCTCAATACGCTCGCGCCCTTCAATGGGCCGGCCAAGACCATCTTTTTCACGACCGGCGCCGAGGCGACCGAAAATGCCGTGAAGATCGCGCGCGCCGCGACGGGACGTTCGGCGGTCATCGCCTTCGCGGGCGGCTTCCACGGCCGCACCATGATGACCATGGCGCTTACGGGCAAGACGCTGCCTTACAAGAAGAAATTCGGCCCCATGCCGGCGGAGGTCTACCACGTTCCCTTCCCCGTGGCGGACCACGGCACGACGGTCGCCGACACGCTCAAGGCACTCGAAACGCTTTTCCGCGCCGATGTGGAGCCCACGCGCGTCGCCGCCATCATGATCGAGGCGGTGCAGGGCGAAGGCGGTTTCTACGAAGCGCCGCAGGAGCTTCTCGTCGCGCTTCGCAAGATTTGCGATGAGCACGGTATTCTCCTCGTCGTTGACGAGGTACAGACCGGCTTTGCGCGCACCGGCAAGCTTTTCGCCATCGAGCATTCGGGTGTCGAGCCGGACATGATTACCATTGCGAAATCGCTCGGCGGTGGCTTTCCGATTTCGGGTGTCATCGGTCGCGCGGCGATTATGGATGCGCCGGAGCCGGGTGGCCTCGGCGGCACCTATGCGGGCAGCCCCATCGCCTGCGCGGCAGCGCTCGCTGTGCTTGATGTGATTGCGGAAGAAAAGCTTCTCGACCGCGCCAATGCGATGGGTGTGCGCATCAAGGCGAAGCTCAACTCCATTGCGTCGCGCAACGATGTCGTGCCCATCACCGGCATTCGCGGCTTTGGCGCGATGATCGGCTTCGACATCGTGAAGGTGCGGGGTGCTTATGAGCCCGACGCCGAGGCGACGAAGCGCGTTACTGCCGCTGCACTGGAAGAGGGGCTCATTCTTCTCTCCTGCGGCGTCTTCTCCAATGCGATCCGCATTCTGGTGCCGTTGACGGCCCCGGACGCGATCGTGGACGAGGGCATGGAGAAGCTCGAGAGGGCGCTTGCCGCCGCGCGGGTCTAGCGGTTCAGATCACTTCTTTTTGCCGACTTTCCGGCCCGTCCGTGCGGCGCATCCTTTGGGATTCGCCGCACGGACGGCGTTCAGCCTATGATTATGCTCTTGCGAATTAATAGCAACTAACCTAACTTGCTGCTCCCGCCCGTGGGGCCTGCCCCAATTCCGAACCGGAGACGAGAGAGATGAAGATGCTTTGCCGCGCACTTGCCACGGCGTCGCTGCTTGGGGCTTCCGTGGGGGCTCAGCCCGCCATAGCTGAGGAAAAGAACCTCTGGGAGCGCGATACGCTGACAGGCGACTGGGGCGGGACGCGCAGCGAACTGGCCGATCAGGGCATCGAAATCGGGCTTGCCTATGTGGGCGAAGCGATGGGCGACGTCTCGGGCGGCATGAAGCGGGGCTGGAGCTATGAGGGCCGCGCCGAACTTTCGCTCGACCTCGACCTCGAAAAGCTTCTGGGCTGGCAGGGTGGAACGGCCCATGCTAGCGCCTTTCAGATACATCACACCAACGGCCTGCCGACCGTGGACTACACGGGCAGCATCGGCGCACCGAGCAATATCGAGGCGCGCCAGACGACGCGCCTCTTCACGCTTTGGGTGCAGCAGAATTTCCTCGACGACGCGGTCTCGGTTCGCGCCGGTCAGCTCGCCGCCGACGACGAGTTCATGACCAGCGACACGGCGGGCAATCTCATCAACGGCACCTTCGGCTGGGCCGGGATAGCGGCAGCCAACCAGACGAACGGCGGCCCTGCCTATCCGCTGGCGACGCCGGGCATTCGCGTTGCCGTCGCGCCGACGAAGCATCTCACTATGCTCGGCGCCGTATTTAGCGGCGACCCGGCGGGCAAGGATTGTTTCGACGATGCACAGCTCTGCAACAAGCACGGCACGACCTTCAGTACGAGTGGCGGCGCGCTCTGGATGGGTGAAGTTCAGTACACGATCAATCAGGGCGAAGGCGAAGGACTTCCAGGCGTGTACAAGGTCGGCGGGTGGTACCAGACAGGCAAGTTCGCCGACCAGCATTACGGTTTCGACCGTTCGGGAGATCACGGCGTCTACGCAATCGCGGACCAGACGGTCTGGCAGAACGGCGGCAGCGATGCGCTGAGCGTTTTCGCTCGTGTGGGCGGTGCGCCTTCCGATCGCAATCTCGTTTCCTTCTACGCGGACGGTGGGCTCGCCTATAGGGGCCTCTTTCCGGGCCGCGATCAGGACATACTCGCCCTCGGCGTTGCCTATGCGAAGATCAGCGAGGATGCCCGCGATGCTGATCGAGACGTCCAGATGCTGATGCCCGATCCGGCCTATCCGCTGCGCGACCAGGAAACCATATTCGAGTTGAGCTACACCGCGGCCGTGACGCCCTGGTGGAGCGTGCAGCCCGACATTCAGTACATCGTGCATCCCGGCGGCAATATTCCAAATCCCGAAGACGCGACGGGTGCAAAGATCGACAATGCATTGGTGGTTGGCATTCGCACGAGCCTCGCCTTCTGATTTTCCGACGCTTCATCGCAGGTATTAGCAAAACCCGCGCCTTCCCGGCGCGGGTTTCTTGCCGCGCGCTTCCACCCTGTGCAGTTCCTTATTATGCGTCCTTGTCGTGCCCCTCTGCCGCTTGCTCGGCGGATTGGGCTTCCTGCGCCTTCTTTCGTCCGGCGCCGGCGGCGCGCGCCGGGTCGTGCTTGAAGTTGCCGCCGCTCACCTGTCCGCCTTCGCGGCCCGCCCGCGAGGCGCGCTCGGGATCGTTCTTGAAATTGCCGCCGCTGACCTGTCCACCCTTCTGGCCGGCGAGGGCCGCGCGCGCCGGGTTGTTCTTGAAGTTACCGCCACTCTTCTGACCGCCTTTGCGGCCAGCCGCCGCAGCGCGTTCCCTGTTGGCCGCGAAATTTCCGGAACCGCCGCGATGCTGGGTGTTTGTCATCTTGCTCTCCCTCTCGGTTCTCCCTCGAAATGAACCCCGTGTCGGGCGAATGGTTCCGTTCGGCTGCGCAGGCTGCGGGCCTTTGTCCCGCGGCGGCACGACCGCGGCATTGCGACGCGCTTTCGCGTTACGATGCGGATTTTTTAAAACCTATGTTGTGACAACGAGTTCCGAGCCGTTCAAACCGGCCCTATCGGGCCTGCAACCGGGTGCTCGTTTCCGTCTTTATTAAACATTGGACCGAATACTTCCGATCAACGAAATGGCCTCCGCAAGGCTGCAGGCAACGGAAGATTCATGGACGACCTCCTCAACGAATTTCTCGCTGAAACGGTGGAAGCGCTCGAACTGCTCGACAGCGAGCTTGTCGAACTGGAACAGCGCCCCGCCGATCCGGCCTTGCTTGGCAGCATTTTCCGGATCATGCACACGATCAAAGGCACGTGCGGCTTTCTCGGCCTGCCGCGCCTCGAAGCGGTCGCGCACGCCGCCGAAGACGTGCTGGGCAAGGTTCGCGACGGCGAACTCACGGTTTCAGCAGACACCGTCTCGCTGGTGCTCGCCGCTCTCGACAGGATCAAGGAACTGATCTCGGATCTTGCCGTCGCGGGCCATGAGCCCGAAGGCAGCGATGACGATGTCATCATGTCGTTGCGCGATATGGCCGCCGGCAAGTGGGCGGCGGCAATGTCGGTCGCCGAAGTTATCGAAGAGCCCGCCGAGCTTCCCTCGGTAGACGGGCTCTATCAGCGCGTTGGCGGGGCATCCGTCTTCGATACCGCCTGCGAGCAGGCTTGCGCCGAAATGCTCTCCGCGGTCTCGAGCCACCCGGACGCGGAAACCGAACTTCTTCATCTTCAGTTCGCGCTGGCCGGAGCCTTCGCCGAAGTGCTCACGGGTTCGGCCGATGCCGCCGCAGACATCGACGGCGTCATCGAGGGCCTTGCCGCAAATGGCTGGTCGCAGCAGGAGCTTCGCATGCTCCGCGACGAATTCGGCAAGGCGCTCGGGACGCTCGAAGTCGCCGATGCCGATGTTGCCGCCGTTCTTTCGCGCTTCAACGTCGCGGCGGCGCAGCCCGCCGCTGTAGCGGCACTGGCCGCCGCGCCTGTCATGGCGGCGCCGATTGCGGCGAGGCCGGCGCCCGCTAAGAAAGAAAAAGCGGAAGAATCCGCCGTGGAAAGCACGCAAGGCGCATCCGCTGCGGCGCAGTCGCAGACCTTGCGCGTCAACATCACGGTGCTTGAAAACCTGATGAACATGGTCAGCGAGCTGGTGCTGACCCGCAACCAGCTTCTGCAGATCCTGCGCGGTGTCGGCGACAGCCCGTTCGCCGCGCCCCTTCAGCGGCTCAATCAGGTAACGAGCGAACTGCAGGAAAGCGTCATGCAGACGCGCATGCAGCCCATCGGCAACGCCTGGTCGAAACTGCCGCGTCTCGTGCGCGATCTGGCGCAGGAACTCGGCAAGAAAATAGATCTCGTCATGTTGGGCGCCGACACGGAACTCGACCGCCAGATTCTGGAATCGATCCGCGATCCGCTTACGCATATGGTGCGCAACTCCGGCGACCACGGCATCGAGACGCCGGAAGAGCGTCGCGAAGCGGGCAAGACGGACCACGGCACGATCCGCCTGAGCGCGCGTCATGAAGGCGGCCACATCATTGTCGAGGTCGGCGATGATGGGCGCGGCCTTTCGACGAGCCGCATCCGCGCCAAGGCGATCCAGAACGGCCTTGCGACGGAAGCTCAGCTCGACGGCATGAGCGAGCAGCAGATTCAGCAGTTCATCTTCCGGCCAGGCTTTTCGACCGCGAGCCAGGTGACCAGCGTTTCCGGGCGCGGTGTCGGCATGGATGTGGTGCGCACCAATATCGAAAAAATCGGTGGCGCCATCGAGTTCTCCTCGACCGAGGGTCAGGGCTCGCGCTTCGTCATCAAGATTCCGCTCACGCTCGCAATCGTCTCCGCGCTCATCGTCGAGTGCCGTGGCGAGCGCTTCGCCATGCCGCAGAGCAGCGTCGTCGAACTGGTGCGCATCAGTTCGAAGTCGCCGCAGGGCGTCGAACTCATCAACGGCCATCCGGTCTATCGCCTGCGCGACAGGCTTCTGCCGCTCGTCGCATTGAGCGAACTTTTGAAGATCGAGGAGCAGAGCGACGAACCGGCGCAGGAAATCTACGTCGTCGTGACGCAGGTTGGCAGCTTTGCCTTCGGCATCATCGTCGACCGCGTGTTCGACACCGAAGAAATCGTTGTGAAGCCGACCTCGCGAACGCTCCGCCAGATTTCGCTGTTCTCGGGCACGACGATCCTCGGTGATGGACGCGTTATCATGATCCTCGATCCGAATGGCATCGCCGCCGCAACGAGCGGGTCGGCGCAGTCCGAGGCACGGGCGCGGGATGAAGCGCTGGCTGCCAACCGCCAGCATCGCGAGACGGTCTCGATGCTCGTCTTCCGTGCCGGCGACGACAACGCCAAGGCGGTGCCGCTCTCACTCATCGCGCGACTGGAGGAGTCCGATCTCGCCAATGCCGAACGAGCGGGCGAACGCACCGTGATCCAGTATCGCGGCGGTCTCATGCCGCTCGTCGGCATCGACGGGACACCTGCGCCGCGCGAGGGCAAGCACCCGATTCTCGTCTTCACGGAAGGCGAGCGGATGTGCGGGCTCGTCGTCGACGAGGTCGTCGACATCGTCGAGGGTTCGCTCGATCTGCAACTGGTGGGTGGCGCACAGTCGGGCATTCTCGGCAGTTCGATCATCGCGGGCCGCTCGACCGATGTCATCGATACGGTTCACTATCTGCGCCAGAGCGATGCCGCCTGGTTCGATCTCGAAACGCGCGAGGCCTATGGCGCGGAAAGAGAGCGGCGTGTGTTGCTCGTCGAGGATTCGAGCTTCTTCCGCAATCTGCTCATGCCCATGCTCAAGATGGCGGGCTATCGCGTCACCATCGCTGAGCATGCAGAGGCGGCTCTCGAAATCTGCCGCGACGGCGACGAGTTCGACATTATCGTCTCCGACATCGAAATGCCGGGCCTTTCCGGTTTCGATCTCGCGCGGACGCTGCGCGCGGAGGAGCGCTGGAAGGATGTGCCCATGGTCGCGCTCTCCTCGCATGCCTCGCCACAGGATTTTGAACGAGGGCGTCGCTCTGGCTTCAACGACTATGTGACCAAGCTCGATCCGAGGGCGCTTCTGACTTCTCTGTCGCGCGTACTTTCCACGGATGAATATCACGAGGAGACGGCGGCATGAGCACGCGACAGGAAGACGCAACGCTGGACCGGAACCGAACGGAAGATTTCGTGACCATGTCGATCGGTGGTCAGACCTTCGGCGTTCCGGTTCTCGATGTGCGCGACGTGCTTGGACCGCAGCGCATCACGCGTGTGCCGCTGGCGCCGCCGGAAATTGCGGGCTCGCTCAATCTTCGCGGGCGCATCGTCACCGCCGTCAACATGCGTCAGCGCCTCGGCCTTGCCCCGGCGGAACATCCCGAACAGGCGATGGCTGTCGTCGTCGAGCACGAGGACGAGCATTTCAGCCTTCTGGTGGATGAGGTGGGCGAAGTGCTTCGCCTCTCCGAACGCCAGAAAGACCACAACCCTGCAACGCTCGATCTGCAGTGGCGCCAGATCGCCGACGGGCTTTACCGCCTCGACGGCAACCTTCTCATCGTCCTCAACATCGGCGCAGTGCTGGGCGCCATAAGGGCCGCCGCATGAGCGCGCTTGCCGAACAACACCAAGGAGACAGACCCATGGTTGACATGAAGATGCCCATTCTGATCGTGGACGACTACCGCACGATGCTTCGCATCGTCCGCAATCTTCTCGTCAAGCTCGGCTTCTCGGACATCGACGAGGCGTCGGATGGAAGCCAAGCGCTCTCCATGATGAAGGGCCGCGAATATGGCCTCGTCATTTCCGACTGGAACATGCAGCCCATGACCGGCTTCGACCTCCTGAAGAGCGTTCGCGCCGACACTCAACTCAAGGCGACGCCATTCATCATGGTGACGGCGGAGTCGAAGGTCGAAAACGTCGTCGCAGCGCGTCAGGCGGGCGTCAACAACTACATCATCAAGCCGTTCAGCGCCGCTGTGCTCAAGGCCAAGCTCAAGACCGTTCTGGGTGAGTTTTGATGGGCCCGGATGACGCGTCCGCGCGGGTCAGGAAGTTGACGCAGGAATGCGTCGACATCGTGCGGACGATCCTTGTCGCTCGCCGCGAAATGGGCAAGCTGCATGATCCGTCTCTCAGGGAAATACATCTGCCCCGCGCAAGCGAGGAAATCGGCGCCATCCTTGCGCTGACCGAGTCCGCGACGAACGACATCATGCTTGCCGCGGAAGACATGATGTCCGTCGACTTCAAAAATCCGGAACTCGCTGCCGAAATCGTCAACGATCAATGCATGAAGATCTTCGAGGCCTGCTCCTTTCAGGACATTACAGGCCAGCGCATCTCCAGTGTGCTGAAGACGCTTCAGCTCGTAGAGAAGAAGATCGAGGATCTCGAAGGCGCATGGTCAGGCGCGTCATCCTCGATCCAGCCTGCGGCGGAAGCCGCGCCGGTCGATCCCGACGCGGCGCTGCTCAACGGCCCCGCGCTCGAAGGCGAGGGCATTCAGCAGGACGATATCGACAGGCTGTTTGCCTGAGAATGAATAGGTCGCGTCCCGTTGCAGGCGCGGCGCGAAGTGGGGCAGGACATGGCGGATAAACTTCTGAGCGCGCGATCCGCTCCTGCCGCAGGGCGAGCTACAGCCGATGTGGCGGGCGATCCCTGGCGCGTCATGATCGTCGACGACTCGTCCGTCGTTCGCGCGGTGATCGCGCGGTCGCTCGAACAGGACCCGACCATCAAGGTCGTGTCCTCGGTGGCGAATGGCGCGCTGGCGTTGAAGGTTCTGCCGACGCTTCAGGTTGACGTCATTCTCCTCGATATCGAAATGCCGGAAATGGATGGCATCGAAGCGCTGCCCCGGCTTCTGGCGCTGCGTCCGGGCGTCAAGGTCATCATGGTATCCTCGCTGACGCGGCGCAGCGCCGAGGTCAGCCTGCGCGCCGTGGCGCTTGGCGCTGCCGATTATGTGCCCAAGCCCGTGAGCGGTCTCAGCACTGCCAATGATTTCCGCGCCGAGCTTCTGGCGAAGGTGAAGGCGCATGCCGCGCGGGCGCGCCGGGGCGTTGGAGCCGCGCGTCCGGCAGCGGCGAGTGCGCCGCGCGTCGCGGGCGTGGCGCCCGCGGGCCCGATCGCGCTTCGCAAGGCGATCGTCGAAAAGCCTACCGTCATTGCCATCGGAAGCTCCACCGGCGGGCCGCAGGCACTTTCCGAAGTGCTGAAGTCGATCGGCCCCGGCGTAACGCAACCCATCGTCATCACGCAGCACATGCCGCCGACATTCACGGCCATTCTCGCCGAGCACATGACGCGCTATGCGGGTCGCCTCGCAGCCGAAGCGCAGGACGGCGAAGCGCTGAAGCAGGGCCGTATCTATGTCGCGCCGGGTGGCTATCACATGATCGCAGAATCCAGCGCCGCAGGGGTGGTGCTGCGCCTCAGCGATGCGCCGCCGGAAAATTCCTGCCGTCCCGCCGTCGATCCGATGATGCGGAGTCTTTCCGCGATCTATGGACGCAAGCTGCTCGCCGTCATTCTGACGGGCATGGGCTATGACGGACTGAAGGGCTGCCAGGTCGTCGCCGCATCCGGCGGCGGGGTCATCGCACAGGATCAGGCGTCGAGCGTCGTCTGGGGAATGCCGGGCGCGGTCGCGCAGGCGGGTATCTGCAATGCGGTTCTGCCACTCGGCGAAATCGGGAAGACGATCGGGCGTATCGCCCGCGGGGAGGGCTTGTGAACAGCGCTGATTTCGAGTTCCTGCGCGACTTTCTCTATCAGCGTTCCGGTCTCGCGCTGACACCGGACAAGTCCTATCTGCTGGAGAGCAGGCTCGCGCCCATCGCGCGCAAGGAGCGTCTGGCTTCGCTTTCGGCGCTGGTCGCGCAGTTGCGGCAGCGCGCCGACGAGGCGCTGACGATCCAGATCGTCGAGGCGATGACGACCAACGAAACGCTGTTCTTCCGCGACCGCTGGCCCTTCGAGCGCTTCAGCGCGATGATCCTGCCGACGTTGATGGAGCAGAACAAGGCGACGCGCCGCATCCGCATCTGGTGCGCGGCCTGTTCGAGCGGGCAGGAGCCTTACTCTCTGGCCATGCTTCTGTCGGAAGCTTCCGCAAAGCTTGCAGGCTGGACCGTCGAGATCACTGCGACCGATATTTCCGAGGAGATGCTCGCGCGTTGCCGCCGGGGCTGGTACTCGACCTTCGAGGTTCAGCGCGGTCTGCCGGCCGACCTGCAAAAGAAGTATTTCACGAAGGAAGGGGACGGCTGGGTCATCAGCGAGAAGCTCAGGGCCATGGTGAAGTTCCGTAACTTCAACCTGCTTGCAGATCCGGCCAGCATCGGCCTTCACGGCCTGGACCTCATCTTCTGCCGCAATGTGCTGATCTATTTCGACGAAGCGACGCGCAAGAAGGTTTTTGCCGGCATGGCCAAGGCGACGAAAGCCGACGGCTATCTCTGCCTCGGCGGTGCGGAAACCGTGATCGGCATTTCAGATGCCTTCCGCATTCTGCCGGGCGAGCGCGGGCTCTTCGCCGTCAATGCGCAGGCAGGCGGCGTCCAGCCAGTCTTGTCAGCGCCCGCGGCTGTATACCGGCCGGCTCCTGCGCCCGTCCTTGTCGCCGCCGCCCTGCGGCGTTGATGCCTCCATCTTGGGCAGCGCCCGCACCCGCTCATAATTGAGGCGTTTCGAGGCCTCGCCACGCTTGTTCAAGACGCCATTGGGTGGCAGTGTTCCAGCGTTTGCGCCGGGGGGCGCGGACGGCGAACAGCGGGGGTCGATGGCCTATTTTCTACAACAGCTGATCAACGGGATTACGCTCGGCGCAACCTATGGGCTGATCGCCATCGGTTACACGATGGTCTACGGCATCGTCGGAATGATCAATTTCGCCCATGGCGACATCTACATGATCGGCGCCTTCGTCTCGCTCGTCGGCTTTCTCCTGCTCGGTGCGCTCGGTATCACCTGGGTGCCGCTCGCCTGTCTCCTCGTCCTTCTCTTCGCTGTAGGTTTCACGGCCGTCTATGGCTGGACGGTCGAGCGCGTCGCCTATCGTCCGCTTCGCGGCTCGCAGCGCCTCGCGCCGCTTATTTCCGCCATCGGCGTTTCGATCGTGCTCCAGAATTTCGTGCAGCTCGGGCAGGGCGCCCGCGTGAAGCCGCTGCCGCCCATGATCGACGGGTCCTTCGAGCTTTCCTCGAGCGGGAATTTCCATGTCACGATCAGCTATCTGCAGATCGGCATCATTCTCCTCACCGTCGCGTTGATGGCGGGCTTTACCTATATGATCCGGTTCACCGGCCTCGGGCGGGCGCAGCGCGCGGCAGAGCAGGACAAGACCATGGCCGCGCTCATCGGGGTCGATGTCGACCGGACGATTTCGATCACCTTCATCATCGGCGCCGCGCTCGCCGCCGTGGCGGGGCTCATGGTCACGCTCTATTACGGCGTCATCGATTTCTATATCGGCTTCGTCGTCGGCATAAAGGCGTTCACGGCGGCCGTGCTCGGCGGCATCGGCTCTCTCCCCGGCGCCATGCTCGGCGGCATGCTCATCGGTCTCATCGAGGCCTTCTGGTCGGGCTATTTCAGCATCGAGTACAAGAACGTCGCTGCCTTCGCCATTCTGGTTCTGGTGTTGATCTTCCGGCCCACCGGCTTGCTCGGTCGCCCCGAGATCGAGAAGGTCTGACGCAATGGAAGGCGCCGTTTCGAAGACATCCATCGTCGCGCTGCTGCGCGATGCGGGCGCAGCGGCCATTGTCGCAGCGCTCCTCGCCTTTCCGCTCCTCGGCTTCCGACTGGTCGATTCCGCGCAAGGGCTTTCGCTCGATACGCGGCTCATCTGGGTCGTCTATGCGGCGGCCGTCGTCTTCGCCGGGCGCTTTCTCTTCTCTCTCGCAAGGGTTCTTTACGAGGCGCGCCCTCGCGCCGTTGCGAGGCCGAAGGTCGCCGTGCCGGGACGCGCGCGATATCTCGTTGGCATTGCGCTCATCGCCGTCGCGCTGCTGCTGCCATGGCTGCCTTTCGCCGACCGCAACATCATCGACAAGGCGACGCTCATCCTCATCTATGTGATGCTTGGCTGGGGTCTCAACATCGTGGTCGGGCTCGCGGGCCTGCTCGATCTCGGCTATGTCGCCTTTTACGCCGTTGGCGCCTACTCCTACGCGCTGCTGTCGCAGCATTTCGGGTTGTCCTTCTGGATCTGTCTGCCGCTTGCGGGCCTTTTGGCAGCTTCTTTCGGCGTTGCGCTCGGTTTTCCTGTGCTCCGGCTTCGCGGCGACTATCTCGCCATCGTGACGCTCGGCTTCGGCGAGATCGTGCGCGAGGTGCTCATCAACTGGGGCGCGGTGACGGGCGGGCCGAACGGCATTTCCGGCATTCAGCGCCCGTCCTTCTTCGGCTTGCCGATGGTTCCGGCATCCCCCGATGGCGCAACGACATTCGCGCAGTTTTTCCATCTGGCTTTTTCGCCCAACCACCGCATCATCTTTCTCTACTACCTCATTCTGGCGCTAGCGCTCGCGACCAATCTCTTCACGCTGCGCATCAGGCGCCTTCCCATCGGCCGCGCCTGGGAGGCGTTGCGCGAGGACGAGATCGCCTGCCGCAGCCTCGGCCTCAATCCGACCATGGTGAAGCTCTCGGCCTTTGCGATCGGCGCGACCTTTGCCGGCTTCGCGGGTTCCTTCTTCGCCACGCGGCAGGGCTTCATCAGCCCGGAAAGCTTTACCTTCATCGAGTCCGCCATCATCCTCGCCATCGTTGTGCTCGGCGGGATGGGCAGCCAGATAGGCATTGTGCTCGCGGCCTTCCTGCTTGTCGGCCTGCCGGAATGGTTCCGCGATCTCGAACAGTTCCGTATGCTCGCCTTCGGCGCGGCCATGGTGCTCATCATGTTGTGGCGGCCACAGGGGCTGCTTTCGCATCGTGAGCCGACGCTGCGCCTGGGGGGCGTGAAGCCGCTTCCCGTGAAGGAGGCCGGCGCATGATGGTCGCACCCGTTCTTTCAGTCGAACATCTGACGATCCGCTTCGGCGGCCTCCTCGCCATCGATGATCTTTCCTTCGAGGCAGCGCCCGGCGACATCACGGCGCTGATCGGGCCGAACGGCGCAGGCAAGACGACGGTCTTCAACTGCATCACCGGCTTCTACAAGCCCGATGTCGGGCGCATGACCTTCCGCCGCGAAAGCGGAGAATCTTTCCTGCTCGAACGCATGGATGGGTTCCGCATCGCGCGGGCCGGCGTCGTGCGCACGTTTCAGAATATCCGTCTTTTTCCGGGCATGAGCGTCATCGAAAATCTGATGGTTGCGCAGCATGTACCGCTGATGCGTGCCTCGCTCTATTCCGTCGCGGGGTTTCTGCGTCTCCGGCGCTATCTCGATGTGGAGAAGCAGGCTATCGAGCGCGCGCGCTATTGGCTCGACAAGACCGGCCTTCTCGATCAGGCCGACGTCCCGGCGGGAAGCCTGCCCTATGGCGCGCAGCGGCGCCTCGAAATCGCTCGAGCTATGTGCGCCGGTCCGTCGCTTCTTTGTCTCGACGAACCGGCAGCGGGCCTCAATCCACGCGAAAGCCTTGCGCTCAACGAGCTTCTGCTTTCGATCCGCGATGAGCACGGCATCAGCATCCTTCTCATCGAGCATGACATGAGCGTCGTCATGCAGATTTCCGACCGCATCGTCGTGCTCGAACAGGGGCGCAAGATTTCGCAGGGCACGCCCGACGAGGTTCGCAGCGATCCCGAAGTCATCCGCGCCTATCTCGGCGTGGAGGATGAGGAAACGGCAGTAGCCGTCCTTCAGGGGCAGGGGGCACGCGGCTGATGCTTGAGATCAAGAACCTGCATTCCGGCTATGGGCGCATCGAGGCGCTGCACGGCGTCGATGTCTCGGTACCGCAAGGCGAGATCGTCTCGCTCATCGGCGCGAATGGCGCGGGCAAGACGACGCTGCTAATGACGATCTGCGGGCGCCCGCAGGCAAGCTCCGGTCAGATCCTTTTTGAAGGCCGTGACATTGCGGGCCTCAAGACGCATGAGATCGCCGCGCTCGGTATCGCGCATTCGCCCGAGGGGCGGCGCATTTTCCCGCGCATGAGCGTGCTGGAAAATCTCCAGATGGGCGCGATGATCACCGATCCGAAATATTTCAGCAGCGATCTGGAGCATGTCCTGACGCTCTTTCCGCGCCTCAAGGAGCGCTTTTCGCAGCGCGGTGGCACGCTGTCGGGCGGTGAGCAGCAGATGCTCGCCATCGCGCGGGCCTTGATGAGCAGGCCGAAGCTTCTGCTTCTCGATGAGCCGTCGCTGGGCCTTGCGCCGCTTGTGACAAAACAACTGTTCGAGAACATTCGCACGATCAACCGCGAACAGGGCATGACGATTCTGCTCGTCGAGCAGAATGCCTTTCAGGCGCTGAAGCTCGCGCACCGCGCGCATATCATGGTCAATGGCCGGATCGAGATGAGCGGCTCCGGGGCGGAACTTCTCGACAATCCTGCAGTGCGGGCCGCTTATCTCGAAGGCGCAAGGCCCAGGACGGAGGTCGCGTCGTGACGCTCGAAAACTTCGCCCTCATTTTCGGAACGACGCCGCTGGTGTCGGTGGGCATCACGTTTGTGCTGATCGGCGGTTGCGCGATGATGATGGGCCGCGCGCTCGCGCTCAACTGGCGGCCGGACTGGCAGATGCTTCCCTACACGCTGCTTCTCGCCGTCGCCGACCGCTTTCTCGTCTTCGCCCTTTTTCAGGGCGAACTGCTGTCGCTGACGGGCTATGCGGCCGATCTCGCCGTTCTGCTCTGCATCGCCGGATTCGCTTTTCAGCTCACGAGAGCGCGCCAGATGGTCCGGCAATATCCATGGGCCTATGAACGGGCGGGGCTTCTCGGCTGGCGGAAGCGCTCACCGGCGCAATAGCCACTGTTATTTCGGGCGCAGGCCGCTATCCTTGCGCAAGCAACGGGGGTTTTGACATGACACGATACATTGTGGCGCTTGCGGCAATTCTGTCGCTGGGGCTTTTTGCCTGTTCCAAGGAAGACTCCGGGATCAAGATCGGCGTTGCCGGTCCGGTTAGCGGCAGCGAGGCCGTTTTCGGCGAACAGTTCGTCCATGGCGCGCAGCGCGCGGTCGCCGACATCAACGCCAGGGGCGGCGTGCTCGGCAAGAAGCTCGATCTGGTGATCGGCGACGATGCCTGTGATCCGAAGCAGGCGGTGAGCGTTGCCAACGACATGGCGTCCAAGGGCGTGGTGTTCGTCGCCGGGCACTATTGCTCTGGTACGTCGATCCCGGCGTCGGACGTCTATAATGAGTCCGGCATCGTCGAGATTTCGCCCGCCTCCACCAGCCCGGTCTATACGGACCGCGGGCTTCCCAATGTGTTCCGCGTCTGCGGGCGCGACGATGCGCAGGGCCCGACGGCGGCGGCCTATGTGGCGGCGCATTTCGCGGGCAAGCGGATCGCGGTGGTCGATGATAAATCGACCTATGGCAAGGGCCTTGCCGACGAATTCAAGAAGGCACTGAACGCGAAGGGCGTCACCGAGGTCCTGCACGAATCGATTTCTGCGGGCGAGAAGGATTACAGCCCGCTCGTCTCGAAGCTGAAGCAGGCGCAGGCCGATATTCTCTATTTCGGTGGTTACAAGACCGAGGGCGGCCTCATCACCCGGCAGATGCGCGAGCAGGGATTGAAGACCACTCTCGTCGGCGGCGACGCGCTGGTGACGGATGAGTTCTGGTCGATCACGGGTGCGGCCGGTGAGGGTACGTTGATGACCTTCGGTCCCGATCCGCGCCTCGACCCGAAGAACGCGGAGCTGGTTGCGGCCTTCCGCGCCGACAAATACGAGCCGGAAGCCTACACGCTCTACACTTATGCTGCCGTTCAGGCCTGGGCGCAGGCGGTGGAGAAGGCGGGTTCGACCGATGTGGCCAAGGTCGAAGCGGCGCTCAAGTCGAACAAGTTCGACACAGTGCTTGGAAAGATCGGCTTCAACGCCAAGGGCGACATGGATGCGCCGGGCTATGTCTTCTATGTCTGGAAGAACGGCAAATATGCCTATGCCGGGTAATCGGCCGTGATATGGCGGCGGGCGGCTCGATGCCGTCCGCCGCTTTTCTTTGCCTTCAGCGCAGGGCGGCGAGCAGGCTCAGCGCGATGAACGACTGCCCCGCGTAATAAGTGACCCAGACGATCACACCGCGGAAGGGCACAGGATAGCGGAACTTGCTCACCGCGATCACCGCATCGGAAAAGACGAAGAGCAACGCGCCGATGCCGAGCCATGGCAGCGGCACGGAAAAGGCCGAAATCGCCATGGCCGAAATCACTGCCATATAGACGAGCACCGGCAGGCGCAGCTTGCCGAGCACGGGCCAGAGCCAGGCCAGCGTTCCGGCGGAAAGCAGAACGAGCAGCGCGACGCCTGCGAGATAGAATCCCTGCGGCGTGGCAGCAAGCGGCACCAGCACGATCAGATAGAAGACATGAGCGAGGAGGAAGGAGCCGAGCCCGCGCGGAAAATTCTTCTCGTCGTCTTCAAGCGCGAGGAAATAGTCGCCGAAGCTCGACAGGAGGAAAGCAGCCGCCAGCGCGACAAGGCCGAGGCCCGCCGCGCTTTCGCCGAGATCGAGCAGCGGCAATGGCACGAAAGCGCCGATGGCGGCGGTCTTGAGCGTCGTGCGCAGCGTCGAGGCAGGCTTGTCCACCAGCGCGAGATAGGCGAGCGATGTCAGCAACGAGACGCCCGCAAGCGCCCATCTAAGCGTGTCCAGGCCGTCTCCGAATGTCAGAGCCGCATCGAGCATTGGTTCCCCCCTGTTTGTCCACCGATGATAATGGGTCAGGCGCGCCGCTCAAGCCAGCGCGCCGCGCCGAGGCCAGCCGCGCGGCCTGTGGCAAAGCAGGCGGTGAGGAGATAGCCGCCGGTGGGTGCTTCCCAGTCGAGCATTTCGCCCGCGCAGAAGATGCCGGGGAGTTTCTTCAGCATGAAGTCGCCATCCAGTTCGGCGAAGGGAATGCCGCCCGCGCTCGAAATCGCTTCGGCGATGGGCCGCGTCGCTTCGAGTTTCAGCGGCAGCGCCTTGATGCCTCGCGCGAGCGTTGCGGGATCGGAGAATGCCTCAGCGGGGAGACATTCGCGCAGCAACGCCGCTTTCACGCCTTCGATGCCTGCGGCCTTGCGCAGAAAATTCGCCATGCTCTGTCCCTTGCGCGGTCGCGAGAGATCGGCAGTCAGGCGTTCGAGGCTGCGGTCGGGCGCGAGATCGAGCGTCAGCGTTGCCGCGTCCTTTTCGGCCAGCGCATCGCGCAAGGACGCAGACAGCGCATAGACGCCGCTTCCCTCGATGCCGTTTTCCGAGATCACGAATTCGCCGCGATGACTCTCGCTGCCGAAACTGAGGACAACGGATTTCACCGGCGCGCCCGCGAAGCGCGTCCGCATATGTTCGCTCCATGCGACGTCGAAGCCGCAATTGGCTGGACGGAAGGGCGCGATGCCGATGCCGCGCGCCTCCAGCCATGTGGTCCAGCGCGCGTCGGAGCCAAGTTCGGGCCAACTCGCGCCGCCAAGCGCGAGCACGGTCGCATCCGCTTCGATCTCGACCCGGCCCGATGGCGTTTCAAAGAGGAGGGCGCCGCTTGTCGTCCAGCCCAGCCAGCAATGACGCACATGGGTGACGAGGCCCTGCCCACGCAAGCGCTTCAGCCAGGCGCGGAGCAGCGGGGCGGCCTTGAAATCATTCGGGAAGACGCGGCCCGACGAGCCGATGAAGGTCTCTACGCCGAGCGCCGCCGCCCAGTCGCGCAAAGCTTGCGGGTCAGCGGCGCGGATCGCGGGCGCGAGGAGCGGCGAGGCTTCGCCGAAACGGGTGAGGAACGGGTCGAGCGTTTCCGAATGGGTGAGGTTGAGGCCGCTCTTGCCCGCCATCAGGAATTTGCGCCCGAGCGAGGGCATGGCATCGAAAAGATGGACTTCGACCGCCGATGACAGCAGCGCCTCGGCGGCCATCAGCCCTGCCGGGCCGCCGCCGATGATCGCGACCTTTGGAATGCTTTGCGTCAATCTTCGTCCTATCCGCCCATCGGGGGCTGGTGTGCGGGCTTTGCTGGGGTAACCTGTGCCCAACAGAAACTCGCCATACAAGAAATCCCCAGGGAGCCCTATGACTATCACCCATCTCCTGATCGCCAATAGGGGCGAAATCGCCATCCGTATCGCGCGCGCCGCCGCCGAGCTAGGCCTCAGGACCACGGCGGTCCATTCCGCCGACGATGCGCTGTCGCTGCATGTGAAGGCGGCGGACGAGGCCGTTGCGCTGAAAGGCGAGGGGGCCGCCGCCTATCTCGACATTGCGGGCATCGTCGCGGCCGCCAGGGCCGCGAAATGCGACGCCATCCATCCGGGCTATGGGTTCCTCTCCGAGAATGCGGACTTCGCACGGGCCTGCGCCGAGGCGGGCATTACCTTCGTGGGCCCGAACCCCGAAGCGCTCGAACTTTTCGGCGACAAGATCAAGGCCAAGGCGCTGGCGCTTGCCTCCGGCGTGCCGCTTCTCGCGGGCACCCAGGGCGCGACGAGCCTTGAAGATGCGCGCGCCTTTTTCAAGACGCATGGACCCATGATGATAAAGGCCATCGCGGGCGGTGGAGGGCGCGGAATGCGTCCGGTGCGCAGCGAAGCCGAGATCGAAGAAGCCTACAAGCGTTGCCAGTCGGAGGCGAAGGCCGCTTTCGGCAATGGCGACGTCTATGTCGAAAAGCTCATCGAAAAAGCCCGTCATGTCGAAGTGCAGATCGTGGCCGACCGGTTGGGCGGGGTCGCACATCTTTTTGAACGCGAATGCTCGATCCAGCGCCGCAACCAGAAGATTGTCGAGATCGCGCCGAGCCCATCCCTGAGCGAGGAATTGCGCGCGGAACTTTGCGCGGCGGCGGTGAGGCTCGCCCGTGCGGCCGCGTATGACAATCTCGGCACCTTCGAGTTTCTCGTCGATGCCGCCGACATGCAGACTTTTGCCTTCATCGAAGCCAATCCGCGCCTGCAGGTCGAACATACCGTCACCGAGGAAGTGACCGGCGTCGATCTGGTGCAGACACAGTTGAAGATCGCGAGCGGGCAGACGCTGGCGGCGCTTGGCCTCACGCAAGGCGAGGTTCCCTATCCGCGCGGCCATGCGATCCAGCTTCGCATCAACATGGAGACGATGGACGAGACCGGAAACACGAAGCCCGCTGGCGGCGTAATTTCTGTGTTCGAGCCGCCGTCCGGCCCCGGAATTCGCGTCGATACGTTCGGTTATGCGGGCTATCGCACCAGCCCCAATTTCGACTCGCTGCTTGCGAAGCTCATCGTTCATGCCCCTTCGGTCGATTATCGCGATGCCGTGCGTCGCGCCGCCCGTGCCCTCAGCGAGTTTCGCCTTGAAGGGGTTGCCACCAACATTTCCTTCCTGCGTTCGCTCGTAGCGCATCCGGCTTTCGCCGCCAATGACGTCACCACGCGCTTCGTCGAGGAACATGTGGCGGAGCTGGTGAAGCCTGTTGCCGCCCATGCGCGATATTTCGCAGGCGTCGTTGCGCAAGAGGCGGCGGCGACCAGGTCGATCAAGGGCCCGGACGGCAGCGAGCCCGTCGGCGCACCGATGCAGGGCAAGGTGGTCAGCGTCGACGTGAAGGAGGGCGACAAGGTTCACGCCGGCCAGCAGATCGCCGTGCTGGAAGCGATGAAGATGGAGCATCTCGTCCATGCGGCGGGAAGCGGCGTCGTGCGTCTGGTCGCGGCGGCGGCGGGCGAAGTTCTCTTCGACGGCCAGCCCATCGTCTTCATCGAGCCGGGCGATGTCGGTGCGGCGGCGGCGAGCGAGGAAAAGGAAATCGACCTCGACTACATTCGCTCCGATCTCGCTTCGGTTCGCGAGCGGCATTTCATCGGCCTCGACGAAGGCCGCCCCGATGCGGTCGCGCGGCGGCGCAAGACCAACCAGCGCACCGCGCGCGAGAATATTGACGATCTCTGCGATGAGGGAAGCTTCATCGAATATGGCTCGCTCGCGCTCGCGGCGCAGCGCCGCCGCCGTCCGATGGACGAACTCATCAAGATGAGCCCGGCGGACGGAATGATTGCGGGGATCGGCTCGGTCAACGGCGCGATGTTCGATGAGGACAAGGCGCGGACCATGGTCCTCTCCTATGACTACACGGTTTTCGCGGGCACGCAGGGCGCGATGAACCACAAGAAGAAGGACCGTATGTTCAAGCTCGCCGAACAGTGGCGGCTTCCCATCGTTTTCTTCACCGAAGGCGGCGGCGGCCGGCCCGGCGACACGGATTCGATGGGCGTGGCGGGCCTCGACACGCCGAGCTTCCTTGCCTATGCGCAGCTTTCGGGTCTCGTTCCGCGCGTTGGCATCAATTCGGGTCGCTGCTTTGCGGGCAATGCGGCGCTGCTCGGCACGTCGGACGTCATCATCGCGACGAAGAACTCCGCCATCGGCATGGGTGGACCGGCCATGATCGAGGGTGGTGGACTCGGCGTGTTCAGGCCGGAGGACATCGGCCCTGTTGAGGTCCAGGCGCCCAACGGTGTGATCGACGTTCTCGTCGAGGACGAAACGGAAGGTGTCATCGCCGCTAGACGATATCTCGGCTATTTTCAGGGCCCGGTCCGCGACTGGTCGTGTGCCGATCAGCGCCTTCTGC
>DAIEIL010000004.1 GCA_027352645.1 Rhodobiaceae bacterium
GTCGAGCCGCCGTCCGCTCAGCATGCGCTGCCAGGCCCGGGGCGTCTTGAGCGGTTTGCCATCCTTGCTGCGGGTCGGCTCGGCCATGATTTGTCCCATTTCAGAAAGGTTGAAACTTAAGGCGCGGTCGGAGCCTTGTCATCATTGAGCGCGAAGAGGGCAAATGAACGCGAAGAGAGCGGGGGTTTGCCCGGCGGCGGCTATGGACATAGACTCCGGGGTCCGAAGGAATTCGCCCGACAAATGCAATGCCGCGCCCGATCGCGGCCGGGAAAAGGCGACAAAGGAAAAGCATGGCTGTCGATCCGATACCGGTGGACCTTCTCTATCGCGCTTGCGATCTCACGCAGTTCACCTTCGATACGACGGCCGAGCTTGAAGAGCTGCCCGGCCTCATCGGGCAGGACCGTGTGCTCGACGCGTTGAAGTTCGGCACCGGCATCAGGCGCTATGGTTACAATCTTTTCGTGCTGGGGCCGGATGGCGCGGGAAAGCACGAAGCGGTGACGCGGTTCCTCGGCGCCGTCGTCGCGCGGCAGAAGGCGCCGTCGGACTGGGCCTATGTGAACAACTTCCAGGCGCCGAACAAGCCGATCGTGCTGGAGATCGCGGCGGGCTCCGCGCGGTTGTTGAAAGAGGGCATGGGCCGGCTCGTCGAGGAACTCAAGGCGACGGTGCCTGCCGTCCTCGACAGCGAGGAATATCAGAATCGTCGCCAGTCGATCGATGAGGAATATCGCGAGAGGCAGGAGCAGTCGTTCGAGGCACTGCGCGAGAAGGCCGAGAGCGAAGGCATCGCGCTGATGCGCACGCCCGCGGGCTTCGCGCTCGCACCGGTTCATCACGGCAATGGACAGGAAGGCGAGGTGCTGAAGCCCGAGGAGTTCAACAAGCTCTCCGAGGCCGAGCGAAAAAGCATCGAGATGACGATACAGGGCTTGCAGAAAGAGCTCGCCGACATACTCGAACATATTCCCGGATGGGAGAAAGAACATCGAGGCCGCGTGCAGAAGCTCAACCGCGAAGTCGCGGAGAAGCTCGTCGAACAGGCCATGCGCGACATCAGGGCGCGTTTCGATGCCATGCCTGCCGTGCGCGACTGGCTTGCCACGGTCGCCGCCGATCTCATCGAGAATATCGCGATCTTCGCGAGTCCCGGCGACCAGCAACAACAGCAGATGATGCTGGCGATGCAGGCGATGGTGCAGGGCCAGTCGGTGCCCTTCGGAGCGCTCAATCCGTTCCGCCGCTATGAGGTGAATGTCGTCGTCGAGAACAACGATCTCAGGCGGCGCCCCGGCGGTTCGCCCTGGCAGGCGGAACCGGCGCCAGTCGATGCGGGCGGCTATATCGGCGGCGGCGCGCCCATCGTCTACGAAGATCATCCGACGCTTCAGAACCTCGTCGGCCGCGTCGAGCACATGCCGCAGATGGGTGCGCTCGTCACCGATTTCATGCTCATCAGGAGCGGATCGCTTCATCGAGCCAATGGCGGCTATCTGCTGATCGACGCGCTGAAGATCCTGCGCGAACCGCTGGCATGGGATGCGCTGAAGCGCGCCCTTCGGCGCCGCAAGGTCGTGATCGAGTCGCCGGGCGAGTTCCTGAGCCTCGTCAGCACGGTGTCGCTCGAGCCCGATCCTGTGCCGCTCGACCTCAAGGTCATTCTGCTCGGAGACCGCTACCTCTATTACGTGCTCTCGGATGCCGATCCGGAATTCGGCGAGCTGTTCAAGGTCGCCGCAGACTTCGAGGATGAATTCGACCGGGAGCCGGAAAACGACATTCTTTATGCGCGGCTGCTGGCGGGGCTCGCACGCAAGGAAGAGCTTCTGCCGCTCGACAGATCCGCGGTCGGCCGGGTCATCGAGCGGGCTTCGCGGCTCGCGGAAGACGCCGAGAAAATCACGACGGCGGTGAGGCCCATTGCGGACCTCCTGCACGAAGCCGATTTTCTGGCGCGGCAGGACGAGGCGACGCGCATTTCCGCGCGGCATGTCGACGGGGCGGTGGACGCGCAGGTCGCGCGGGCCGATCGCATGCGCGAGCGCAGCCTCGAAATGATCACGCGCGATATCGTCATGATCGACACGGAAGGCTCCGTTATTGGCCAGGTGAACGGCCTGTCCGTGCTTTCCATGGGGTCGGTTTCCTTCGGGCGGCCGAGCCGGATTACCGCGCGCGTACGCATGGGCATGGGCGGTTCGCGCGTTCTCGATATCGAGCGCGAGGTGGAGCTTGGCGGGCCCATTCATTCGAAGGGCGTGCTCATTCTCTCTGGCTATCTTTCGGCGACCTTTCTGCCGGAGATTCCCTTCTCAATGAGCGCGAGCCTCGTCTTCGAGCAGTCCTATGGCGGCGTGGACGGCGACAGCGCATCTTCGGCGGAACTCTATGCGCTGATCTCGGCGCTGGCCGAAGTGCCGATCGCGCAGGGGCTCGCGGTCACGGGGTCCGTAAACCAGCTCGGCGAGGCGCAGGCGATCGGCGGCGTCAACGACAAGATCGAGGGATTTTTCGATATCTGCATGCGGCGCGGGCTCACCGGCGATCAGGGCGTGCTGATCCCCGCCGCCAATGTGAAGCATCTGATGCTTCGTCAGGATGTAGTGGATGCGGTGGAACGCGGCATGTTCGCGATCTATCCGGTGGAGCGGATCGAGGAAGGCGTCGAACTCCTGATGGGCAAGCCCGCGGGCGTGCGCGGGCCGGACGGAAAATTCACACCGGGCAGCGTCTTCGCGTTGGCTGAGGCGCGGCTTGCCGCCTTTGCCGAGAACCAGCGCCGCTTTGCGATGCGTCCCGTCGAAGGCAACGGGAAAAAATAGAGATGGTGGAGAAAAAGGGAGCAGCGCCACGTCCCGTTCCTCCCCGCAAGGGAGAGGGCGCCACCGCGTCCGGCGAAGCGCGCAAGGCGCAGAGCCGCATCGTCGTGGGCCTCGACACCAATTCCGTTGCGCGCGAGGCGCTTTCGCTTGCGGCACGCCTTGCGGCCTCTGTCGATGCGCGTCTCAAGGGTGTTTTCGTCGAGGACGAAAATCTGTTGTCGCTTTGCGGCCTGCCTTTCGCGCGGGAGATTTCCTTCTCGGGCGAGGTGCGCCAGATCGATCACGAGCGCATGTTGCGGGCAATGAGGGCGCAGGCCGAGACGGCGCGGCGCGTGTTGCAGCGCATTGCCTCGGAAGCGCATGTGGACTGGAGCTTCGACGTGGCGCGAGGGCGCCCGCTGGAATCGCTGGCCGCTTGCGCTACATCCGAGGACACGGTGGTTTTTCGTTCGCCGGAAGGGACCGCGCGGGAAATAGGTCGCGCGGTGCGCTCGGCGACGCATGAAATGCGGGCTGACGTCCTGCTTGTGGCGCGGGGTGTCGGGGCAGGCGATCTTTTTGGCGGCACCTCTTCACGCGTGGCGGCGCCGGGCGTCGTGGCGCAGGTCGCGCGGCCCATTGCCGCGGCCGACGACGGATCGAGCGCCGGGCAGGCTTGCAGCGCCTTTGCGGAAACACTGGCGGCGCGGTCGGGACTTCCCTTCTATCGGCTGGCACTTGTCGGGCGCGACATGGCCGAGATCGCAGCGGCGGCGCCGCGGGCCAATGCGGGATTGATCCTCATCAATGCCGAACGGCTCGGCAGCGATGAAGATGCGGCGAGGCTTTCGGCAGCAGCCGGTTGTCCTCTTCTTCTGCTCGGGGCCGGGCGTGAACCGCGGGGCTCCACCATCACCACAGAGAACCAGCACAGGGAGAACGAGCGATGAGCGTTCGCAAGATTCTCGTTCCGCTTTCGGGCGTGAATGCGGAGGCGCCCGTGATCGGTACGGCGCTGGCGGTGGCGCGGAAATTCGGCGCGCAGGTGGTGGGTCTTTTTGTGCGGCCCGACCCGACGGAAGCCCTGCCTTATCTGGGCGACGGCGTTTCCGGTCAGGTGATCGAGCAATTGATGAAGGCCGCGAAGGAGGCGTCAGACATTTCCTCCGCCAAGGCGCGCGAGGCATTCGCCAATGCGGTGCAGAAGGCGGGTCTGCCGCTTGTGCAGGGCGGCGGCGCGGGCATGCTTCCGTCCGCCCGCTTTCTCGACGTCACCGGCCATCGCGACGACGTGGTGGCGGCGCATGCGCAGCTTTCGGACATAATCGTCTTCGGTGAGGCGACATCCGGCATTGCGGGCGGCAGCACGCTTGAGGCAGCAATGATGAGCGCGGGCCGCCCGGTTCTGATTGCGCCCAAGGCGGCGGCGCCCGCCATCGGCGGCACGGTCGTCATCGGCTGGGATGACAGCCCTGTCGCGGCTCACGCGGTCACCGCGGCGATGCCCTTTCTCGACGAGGCCAAGAAAGTCATCATCTTCAGTGTCGGCCGCAAGGAACTCGACCCGGCGCCTGCCAGCATGCTGGCGGATTATCTTGCGCTGCACGGCGTCGTCGCCGACATCCATCTCGTCGAGGCGCAGGGCCAGCCGATCGGGAGCGTGCTGCTCTCAAACGCGGAAAAGGCGGGCGCCGATCTGCTCGTCGTCGGCGGCTACGGCCACAGCCGGCTTCGCGAATTCATTCTTGGAGGTGCGACGCAGCATATCCGCTCGCACGCCACGATACCCGTTCTGATGGCGCATTGATCCTCGCGCCGCATTGAAGGAAGAAAGACATGACTCTCTATCGCGTCCGCATGGTGCTGGCCCGCAACGACGAATTCCCCGAGGGCTCGAACGCCCATGGCTACGATCTCGTCGTGCCGCTCGATGCGGCGGGCAAGCTCGATCCCGTTTCTTGGAAGAACCATACGAAGGATTGCATCGTGCATCGCTTCTGGAAGAACGCGGACGACCGCCGCGGGATTCTGCGCCATTCGGGCAAGAGCTGGTTCATCGATTACGACACGAAGGTCGAAGGCGATGAAGAGCCCTTCTTCAAGCTCGACCGGCACGATGTGAAGGTCGGCGAATATCTCTCCGTCACGGAGCCAGATGGCGACAGCCATACGTTCCGCGTCGTCACATTGGAGCCCTATGTGAAGAAGTGACGCCCGTCCGGGTGTCGCTCCGGCTTCTGCCGTCATGCCGGACCCTATCCGGCATGACGGCAAGCGGGAAATGCAGGGAGCGCTTTTACGCCCGCTTCCGCACCAGAATGTTGCCCGCCGAGTAACCCGCGCCGAAGCTGCAGATGAGGCCGAGATCGCCGGGCTTCAGGTCTTCATTATATTTGCTGAAGGCGATGATCGAGCCGGCAGAACTCGTATTCGCATATTCGTTGAGAATGTTCGGCTGCTCGCCGGGCCCCGGTTCGCGACCGAGCACCTTCTTGCCGATCATGTCGTTCATGCCCTTGTTGGCCTGATGGAGCCACATGCGCTTCAGCTCATTCGGGTCGAGGCCCATATCGGCCATGTGCTCGAGAATGAGTTTCGAGACCATCGGCACGACTTCCTTGAAAACCTTGCGGCCTTCCTGAACGAAGAGCTTGTCCTTCGCGCCGATGCCTTCCGGCGTCGCGCGGTTGAGGAAGCCGAAATTGTTGCGGATGTTGTTCGAGAACTTCGTCAGCAGGCGCGTGCCGAGAACTTCCCAGGCCCCCTTGGCCGTGCAGGTTTCTTCGCGCTCGACAATGATCGCGGTGCAGACATCGCCGAAGATGAAGTGGCTGTCGCGGTCGCGGAAATTGAGGTGGCCCGAGCAGATTTCCGGATCGACGATGAGGACGCAGCGCACCGAGCCCGAGCGCAGCATGTCAAAAGCGGTCTGAATGGCGAAGGTGGCCGACGAGCAGGCGACGTTCATGTCGAAGCCGAAGCCCTCGATGCCGAGCAGGTCCTGCACTTCGACGGCGATGGCCGGGTAGGGACGCTCGAGGTTCGAGCAGGCGACGAGCACGGCGTCGATATCGGCGGGGGTCTTGTTCGCGCGCGCCAAGGCCTTCTTTGCGGCGTCGACCGCCATTTCGGCGAGAATGCCCGGCTCTTCGTTCGTGCGCTGACGCAGGCGCGGCGCCATGATCTCCGGATCGAGGATGCCTTCCTTGTTCATCACATAGCGGGCTTCGATGCCGGAAGCCTTCTGGATGAACTCCGCGCTCGACTCGTTCAGCGGTTCGATTTCGCCCCTGGCAATCGCGTCGGCGTTCTTCTCGTTGAAGTTCCGGACATAGGCGTTGAAGGATTCGACGAGTTCCTGATTGCTGATCGAATAGGGAGGCGTGAAGACACCGGTCCCGCTGATGACGACTTTTGTCAATTGCTCACCTGATTATTGTCGGCACGATATCCGGCGGTCCGCGGGTTAGCTCCCGTTTTGGTTCGCCCGGACGCAACGTCCCACCCCAGAATGGGCGCTAAACTAGAACACCCCGGTGATGGTTTCCACTCCCTAACCGTAATATCGATCGCTGCGGGTGGAACGCCGAAAGCGCCAGACCTTTTTCAAGGCCAGCGTTCCGCTGCGTCGGGCCGGGGTGAGGTGGTTAATCGCAAGAACGAGGTTCAGCTTCGCGGACACCGGCGTGCGCGCCCCCGGGAGAGCGTCCGAATACGCGCACGCAGGCTGGGTCCCCTTGCGTCGGCTTATTCAGGCGATTCAACGGGACTTCTGGAGACAGGCGAAGCGGCCGGCGCCGACGGACGGGTGCCGCTGCCTGCGCCCGCATCGGCGGCCTCAACCTGGCCGGTCAGGCGGCCTCCCTGTTCAACCTTGAGCTCTCCATAACGGATCGTGCCGGTGACCTTGCCGGTCGCATTGATCGTCAGGCATTTGCGGACGACGAGCGTGCCATCGAAGCGCCCCTGGATTTCCGCCTGATCGACGGTGGCCTCGCCGCGCACTTCGCCCGTTTCGCTAATGGTGAGCGTGCCGCTTTCGATGGTCGCCTGCACGTCGCCCTCGATGACGAGGCTGTCGCAGGACTCGATCTTGCCTTCGAGCTTCAATCCACGGCCGACATGGAGATTGGCCGGCGTCGCATTGGCGGAGGAAGATGAAAAGCTCTGAAGCGTTCGCACGGCTGGTTTCCTTATCTCGTAGGCGGGGGTCACTGCGCGATTGGCGGACGAAGCATCGCCCTCGGTCCGCGCCGTTTTCTCGACGATGCGAGTGCCGCCTGGCGGCGACTTGTCTTCCGCCGGCTTCGAATCCGGCGTGTCCTTTGGGCGTTTGAACATCGTCCCAAGCCTCCCTGCGTTGTGTGTCGATACGACGCGAAACTAGAGCGGCAACTTGACGTGCATGCGTCCACAATGTGGCGAAACAAGGCGAAGCGGAAATAGAGCCGTTATTTCAGCGCTTTTTACGCGCGAGCGCTGCACATTCCTTGTGGCGCGTACATCCGATCATGTGATCGTTGACCATTCCGACCGCTTGCGCAAATGCATAAACGATCGTCGGGCCGCAAAAGCGGAAGCCTTCGGCTTTCAGCGCCTTTGAGAGCTTCTTGCTCATCTCGGTTTCCGCCGGAACCTCGCGGATATTTTTCCACTTGTTCTGCAGTGGGTTTCCGTCGACGAAGCTCCAGATGAAATTTGAGAAGCCGTCGCGCTCCATAATATCGGCATAGGCACGCGCATTACCTATGGTCGCTTCGATCTTGCCGCGATGGCGAATGATACCTTCGTTCTTCAGCAGTTTCTCGACGCGGGCGGGCGTATAGCGCGCGATGCGCTCGGGATCGAAATTGTCGAAAGCCTCGCGGAAATTCTCGCGCTTGCGCAGGATGGTGATCCAGGAAAGACCCGCCTGGAATCCGTCGAGGATCAGCTTTTCGAAGAGCGCCCGGTCGTCATACTCAGGCACGCCCCATTCGGTGTCGTGATAGGCGAGATAGAGTGGATCGGTGCCGGGCCATGTGCATCCTGTCGAAGCTTCAGGCTTCATCGCTCGTTCCTTCGAGTTCGAAATTCGCCCAATCGGGCTTTTCCGGCGTAAGGCTGGCGTCGCCTGCTTCGAGCACCGCGCCGTCGATGAGATCAAGGCGGAGAAGCGCGAGAACGCGGGAGGTTTCCGCGTCGCCGGAGAATACCATGCCCGCCTCGCGGCCCGATGAGCGCACGGGCGTATGCGGCTTCGGCAGGTCGCCTTCCACGCGGCAGGGGAGGAGGCGCTTTCTCACGCTGCCGCGCCGCTTCGTGCGCGAGGTCACCTCCTGTCCGACGAAGCAGCCCTTCTTGAAGTCGATGCCGTTCAACTCGTCAAAATTCACTTCGAGCGGGAAGGTGCGATCCGGCTCGAAGTCGCGGGCGGCGTCGCCCACGCCTAGCGCGATACGGTGGCGGTGATAATCGGCAGGTGTCGCGGGCGTGAAGCCTTTCAACGCTTCCACGGCTGTTGATGTGACGATGCGATGGCCGAGGGCGGCAAGGCGCGGATCGGGGAAGGCGCCCGCGGGCGCGGCCTGACCATCCCACAACGCGGCGACCGAATGGGTGGCCCCAAGATTTTCCAGCGTCACATCGGCGCGGAGCTTGTAGAAGGTGAGGCGCTTCAGGAGGTCGGCCGTGCGGGCGCCGTCGCAATCGAGAAGCAGCCCGTCGCCGGCGGCGATGATGAAAAAATCGAAGAGGAACTTGCCCTGCGGCGTCAGGAGCCCTGCATAGATCGCCCGGTTGCCCTCCACCAGGTCGATATTGTTGGTGATGAGTCCTTGCAGGAAGGGCCGCGCATCGGCCCCGCCGACCCTCAAAACGCCCCGATCCGGCAATAGCGACGCCTTCAACCCGCTCATGTCTCTTCTATGACTTCCGTTCTGGTGTCCCGCCCGGTCCGGGCATCATGGGACATTTGGTGAGCCCTTTTGCCGCCCGCAAGCACCCTGCCTTGGCAGGGGGGTGCGGCACTCCTATACTCCGCACCCTTTTTCATTTCACGGCAAGGTCGGCGTCCCGCCGGATGCGTATTCTCTTCATCACTTCAAACCGGATCGGCGATGCCGTGCTCTCGACCGGCCTTCTGGCCGGTCTGATGGAGCGCTATCCGGGCGCGAAAATCTGGGTGGCTTGCGGGCCGCTCGCGGTTCCCATTTTCGAACATGCGCCGTGCGTCGAAAAGGTCATCGTCCTCAAAAAAGCGCCCTGGGCCGGTCACTGGCGCAAACTTCTGCGGCAAACCATGTTCCGCCGCTTCGAAGCCGTGGTCGATCTGCGCGGTTCCGCAACGGCTTACCTGCTCTGCGCGAAGAAGCGCCATGTGCTGAAGGCCAACCACACTCTGCACAGGGTCATTCACAATGCCGGCGTGGCGGGCTTCGACCCCGCGCCATGGCCGCGCGTCTGGCCGGGCGAGGCGGCGCGCAAACGCGCCCGCGAGCTCATTCCGGACGGCCGCGTGGTGCTGGCCATCGGCCCTTCGGCCAACTGGCCGCGCAAGATGTGGCCGATCGAATACGGGGCCGAGCTTGTTCGCCGCCTGACGGGCCCGGGCGGTCCGCTCCAGGGCGTTCACGTTCTCATCGCCGCCGCGCCGGGCGAGCGCGAGCTTGTGAAGCCGATCATCGACGAGGTGCCGGACGAGCGACGCATCGAACTGATCGGCGAAGATCTGAGCCTCGTCGCGGCTTGTTTCGAGCGCGTAAGGCTCTATATCGGCAATGATTCCGGGCTGATGCACCTTTCGGCGGCCTCCGGCGCGCCGACTCTCGGCCTTTTCGGCCCGACGCCGGATGGGCGCTATGATCCCTGGGGCACGAACACGGCGCGCGTGCGCGGCCCGCGCTCCTACGAGCAGATTCTCGCGGAAGAGGGCGAGAAATATGCGGGCGAGAGCGCCATGCGCGACCTCTCCGTCGACAAGGTTTATGATGCCGCCTGCGCCCTTCTCGCGCGGACGGACAAGAAATCTCAGGAAAAGGACATCGCGTGAGCGCCAGCTACGATCTCATCTTCCGGGGCGGTACCATCGTCAATCATGACGGCGTGGGCCGGGGCGACGTTGCAGTGAAGAACGGGCGCATCGCCGCTATCGGCGATCTCGGTCAGGCAAGCGCCGGCGAAATTGTCGATGTGACGGGGCTCCATGTTCTGCCCGGCGTCGTCGACAGTCAGGTGCATCTGCGCGAGCCCGGCAATGAGCACAAGGAAGACCTGGAATCGGGTGGCCGCGCGGCGGCGCTGGGCGGTGTGACCTCCGTCTTCGAGATGCCGAATACCAAGCCGCCGACGACGACGCCCGAGGCGCTCGCCGACAAGGTGGCCCGAGCGCGTCACCGCATGTATTGCGACTTTGCCTTCTATGGCGGCGCGACGACGGAAAATGTCGACCTGCTGCCGGAGATCGAGCGCATGGCTGGGTGCTGCGGCATCAAGATTTTCATGGGCTCGTCCACCGGCACGCTTCTCGTCGCGAGCGATGAGGACGTCGCCCGCGTGCTTGGCGCGATCAGCCGCCGCGCGGCGGTTCACTCGGAAGATGAATTCCGCCTGCGCGACCGGCGTCCGCTTGCTGAACTCGGCAAGGTCGAGACGCATCCGGTCTGGCGCGACGCGGAAGCGGCGGTGCTCTGTACGACGCGGCTTCTCCGGCTTGCGCGCGAGGCTGGCAAGCGCATCCATGTGCTGCATGTGTCGACCGCCGACGAGATTCCGCTGCTCGCCGCCGCGAAGGACATCGCCAGCGTCGAGGTGACGCCGCAGCATCTGACGCTTGCCGCGCCGGAATGCTACGAGGAACTCGGCTCCTACGCCGTGATGAACCCGCCGATCCGCGACGCACATCACCGCGCCGGGCTCTGGGCGGGGCTCGCCGCCGGGGTGGTCGACGTTCTCGGTTCCGACCACGCGCCGCACACGCGCGAGGAAAAGGCCGAGACCTATCCGAAATGCCCCTCCGGCATGCCGGGCGTGCAGACGCTTGTGCCGATCATGCTCGACCACGTGAATGCGGGCAGGCTGACGATCGAGCGTTTCGTCGATCTCACATCGCATGGCCCCCAGCGCGTGTTCGGCATGGCGCGCAAGGGCCGCATCGCGGTGGGCTACGATGCCGACCTCACCATCGTCGACATGAAGGCAAAGCGCACGATCACCAATGATTGGATCGCCAGCAAATGCGGCTGGACGCCCTATGACGGCAAGACCGTCACCGGCTGGCCCATCGGCACGGTGGTGCGCGGGCGCCGCGTCATGTGGAACGACGAGTTGATCGGCGCCGCGACCGGCGAGCCGATCGTCTTCCTCGAGGCGCTGCCGAGGGGCTGACGTCGTTCGCTTTAGTGCAACGTTGCCATATAGTTTGCATACGGAAATTCGGCTGGAGTGATGATCCGCTTCGTCGCAACGCGCACGGAGTGCAGCGGACCTTCGAGGTTCTTCTCCCAATGGTCGAGGAACTTCGTCAGCGCCGGATAGCGCGGCGCGAGGTCGTATTCCTGCCAGACGAAGGTCTGGAAAAGGCCGGGATGATCCGGCATGTGGTAGAGGATCTCGGCGGTGATCAGCCGGTACCCGTCGAGCATTCTGGCGAACTCGGAAACTGTCGTCACGCAAGCACCCCCTGCTGTCCAATGACGGACGCGTGACGCCCAACGACTCGTTCGGCTCATCGCGCCGATGAACGAATCCTAACGAAGGGGCAGGCGGCACGTCGACGCCGGAGCGGTCATCTGCCTGCAATTTTTCCTTTGTGTGACATTCACATTGGCACTCGCGAAGCGGGGCTGCTGCTGGCAGCCTCGACGTGGTGGAAGGCCTGGCTTGACCGGGGCGGCGATTTGGGTTCGTTTGTTTCCCCAAAATGCCGGGCCGTCAGAAGCCATTAGCCAGAAAACCGCAGGGAAGCCCCATGACCGAGACATTTCACGCCATTCGCGTGTCGAAATCCGATGCAGGCCAGAAGACGGATTTCGTCGATATCACGCTTGCCGATCTCATGGAGGGCGACGTCACGGTCGCCGTCGATTACTCGACCGTCAATTACAAGGACGGGCTGGCGCTGACGGGTTCGGCGCCCATCATTCGCAGCTTCCCGCTGATCCCCGGCATCGACTTCGCCGGCACGGTCGAGACCTCGTCTCACGCAGGCTTCAAGCCGGGCGACAAAGTGGTGCTCAACGGCTATGGCGTCGGCGAAGGCCATCATGGCGGCTATGCGCAGAAGGCGCGGGTGAAGGGCGACTGGCTGGTGAAGCTCCCGGCCAATATCTCGACCGCCCATGCCATGGCGATCGGTACGGCAGGCTATACGGCCATGCTCTGCGTGCTGGCGCTAGAACATGAAGGCGTGACGCCGGACAAGGGCGACGTGCTGGTGACGGGCGCGGCGGGCGGTGTTGGTTCGGTGGCCATCGCGCTTCTCGCGAAGCTCGGCTATCGCGTGATCGCCTCGACGGGCCGCGCCACCGAAGCGGATTACCTGAAGGGTCTTGGCGCTGCCGATATCATCGACCGCAATGAGCTTTCCTCGGCTGGCCGTCCGCTCGGCAAGGAGCGTTGGGCGGGTGCCGTCGATGCGGTGGGCAGCCACACGCTCGCCAATGCGCTTTCGATGACGCGCTATGGCGGCGCGGTCGCGGCTTGCGGCCTCGCGCAAGGGCTCGACCTTCCGGCCTCCGTCGCGCCCTTCATTCTGCGCGGCATCACGCTTTGCGGCATCGACAGCGTGATGGCGCCGATGGCGAAGCGCGAAAAAGCCTGGGCGCGGCTCGCGGAGGATCTCGATCTTGCCAGGCTCGATACGATGACTTCGCGCGCGACGCTGAAGGATGTGCCGCAGCTGGGTGTCGATATTCTTGCCGGCAAGGTTCGCGGGCGCGTCGTCGTCGACGTCAACGCCTGACGCATTGGGGGGAGAAGCATGGATATGTCGAAGCCGCCGTTCCGCGAGCCGAAATATGTCGAGCGCAAGGTGGAGGTGGAACGCAGGGAGGATGGTTCCATCATCCTGCGCAATCCGCATCCGCTTCGTGGTGTGCCGGAAAATCTGATCGCGCCATTCCGCCGCTGGGCCGTGGAAGCCCCGGATCGCGTCTGGCTCGGCATGCGCAGGCCCGCGAAGGAAAGCTTCGGCGAGTGGGAGCTTCTGACCTACAAGGATGCCGAACGGAAGATCAGCGCGATCGCGCAAGCGCTTCTCGACCGGGGGCTCGGTCAGAAGACTCCGCTGATGATCCTGTCTGGCAATTCGATCGAGCATGCGCTCATCACCTATGGCGCTATGCTGGCCGGTGTGCCCGTCGCGCCGGTGTCGCCTTCCTACAGCACGATCAGCTCGGCTTTCGACAAGCTCGAATATGTCTTCGAGCTGATCGAGCCGAAGATGATCTTCATGCAGTCGGGCGCGCCCTTTGAGCGCGCGCTCGGCTCGCTCAATCTCGAAGGCATTGAACTCGTCTCGGTGGATGGGTCGCATGGCACGCGC
>DAIEIL010000014.1 GCA_027352645.1 Rhodobiaceae bacterium
CTCGAGCCCCTTGTTCATCAATGTGGCGGAGTCGACCGAGATCTTGGCCCCCATGCTCCAGCGCGGATGGGCGACGGCCTGCTCGGGCGTCGCCTTCGCCATCTCGGCAAGCGACCATGTGCGGAAGGGTCCGCCCGAGGCGGTGAGGATGATCTTGTCGACCGAGCCGAGCCGCGTCTGGTCGAGAACCTGGAAAATGGCGTTGTGTTCGGAGTCGACCGGCAAAAGCACCGTGCCAGACCGCGCGACCTCGGCCAGGAACAACGGCCCCGCCGAGACGAGGCATTCCTTGTTTGCCAGCGCCACGCAGGCGCCGCGCCGCACGGCGGCAAGCGTGGGCGCGAGGCCCGCCGCTCCGACAATGCCCGCCATCACCCAGTCTGCCGGCCGGAGCGCCGCCTCGACCACAGCATCCCGCCCTGCGCCCGCCTCGACGCCGGTGCCTTCGAGCCCGGCCTTGAGGTCTTCATAGAGCGTCGCATCGGCGATAACGGCGAATTGCGGCTTCAGGCGGCGTGCCTGTTCGATCAGCACATCGACATTCTTGTGCGCGGTCAGTGCCACGAGTTCGAAGCGGTCCCGCGCCCGCTCGATAAGATCGAGCGTCGAGCAGCCGATGGAGCCCGTCGAGCCCAGCACGGTGACGCTGCGCGGGCGTCCGGTGCGGGACGCTTCGGCGCCATCACTCTCGAGAGGGTTTATTTCTGCCGTCAGGGCCAAATCAAAACTCCTGCGCCGGGGCTTGCCGCACCGTGAAACAGCGCCAGCAGGCCGGCGCCAACTGCTGCGGCGACCAGGCCGTCAACGCGGTCGAGTATGCCCCCGTGACCGGGAATGAGCTTACCCGAATCCTTGACGCCCGCATGCCGCTTGAGCCCGGATTCGAGGAAATCGCCAGCCTGGGCGACAATGGCCAGCAGCGCACTGAGCCCTCCGAGAAGGGCTGGCGAGCCCATTCCGAGCCACAGCGACGTGCCGAAGCCAACCGCGCCTGCGCCCAACATGCCGCCGATGAGCCCTGCCCACGTCTTCTTCGGCGATAGGCTCGGGGCGATCTTGGGGCCGCCGATGGTCCGGCCCGCGAAATAAGCGCAGCTATCCGTCGCCCAGACGAGGCCCAGCAGCCAGAAGACCGCCGCCCGCCCGAGCAAGGGGTCAAGCCGAAGCCACAGGATCGCGACCAGCGGCAGCACGAGATAGGGAAAGGCGAAGAACGGAACCCAGAGGGCTTCGCCGCGCCACATGCGGAAGGCGAGCGAGAAACAGAGACCGGCCAGCCCCGCGATCAACGCCACGAGCGGCAAGCCCGCAACCGTCAGTGCGACCGCAGCCAGCGCAAACGCCGCCAGCAAAACCCGCTCCGCGAGACTGTTACCCGGAAGCAGGGCCGCAAGCTCGACCGCCATTGCGACGGAAGCCGCCGCGATGAGGCCGGCAAAAAACCAGCCGCCAGCCCAGGCCAGCGCCAGCGCGACCGGAGCGAGAACCAGCGCGGAGAGGACCCGCGTCCTTAAATTGCTACTCGGTGCAGGAGCTTCCGCGGTCTGGCTCATGTCAGGGCTTCACCGGCTCGACGCCGCCGAAGCGTCGGTCACGCAGATTGAACTCGACAATGGCTTCCCTCAGGCGATCCGGGTTGAAGTCCGGCCAGTAAACATCCGTAAAGACAAGCTCCGCATAGGCGCTCTGCCAGATCAGGAAGTTCGAAAGCCGCTTCTCGCCGCTGGTGCGGATGATGAGATCGGGATCGGGAACACCCGCCGTGTCGAGATGCGCCGCCACGGTCTCGGGCGTGATCGACTCGGGGTCGAGGGCGCCTGCCTTAACCTCTCGCGCAATGCGCTGAACGGCTGCCGTTATCTCGTTTTGACCGCCATAGTTAAAGGCAATCATGAGCTTCAGCCGATCGTTGGCGCGGGTCAGCACCTCGGCTTCGTCGATGAGCGCCACGATATCGGGCGCGAGATGCTCGCGGTCGCCGATGATCCTGACCTGAACGCCATTGCGGTGAAGCTCTGCAAGGTCCCGCCGGATGAAGAGGCGGAGCAACCCCATCAGGTCGCTGACCTCTTCGGCCGGGCGCTTCCAGTTCTCGGAACTGAAGCCATAAAGCGTCAGGTAGCGGATGCCCATGTCGCCCGCGGCCCGCACGATCGTCCGCACCGCCTCGACGCCCTGCTGGTGCCCGATCTTGCGCGGCAGATACCGCTTGGCCGCCCATCGCCCATTGCCATCCATGATGATGGCAATGTGCCGCGGAACATCGAGTGCCTGCTCGCTGCTCGCCGATGTTCCGGGCGTCAACATGGGTTAAATATTCCGTTAAAAAACAAAATCCTAGACAGCAATCCTCAAGCAGGATGCGAGGCGTAGCCTCACACCTGCATGATCTCGCCTTCCTTGTGCGCCAGCGCGGCGTCCACTTCGCCGATCACCTTGTCGGTGACCTTCTGTACCTTGTCTGCGGCAATCTTGTGGTCGTCCTGGCTCATATGGCCATCTTTTTCGAGGCGCTTCAGTTCATCCATCGCATCGCGCCGGACATTGCGGATGGCGACGCGCGCCTGCTCGGTATATTTGGCGGCGATCTTGGTCAGCTCCGTGCGGCGCTCCTGGTTCAGCTCAGGGATCGGCAGCCGGATCAGCGTGCCGTCGACATTCGGATTGAGGCCGAGGCCCGAGCTGCGGATCGCCTTGTCGACGGCGGACACCATGCCCTTGTCCCACACCTGCACCGTGATCATGCGCGGCTCGGGAACGCCCACCGTGCCCACCTGATTGAGCGGCATGGTCTGGCCATAGGCCTCCACCATGATCGGATCGAGAAGACCGGCCGAGGCGCGTCCCGTGCGAAGCCCGGCAAATTCCTGCTTCAGGGCCTGGAGCGCACCGCGCATGCGGCGCTCGACATCGCCGATATCGAGGGTCTTTGGGTCAGCCATTTTCTTCCTTCCGTCTTGAATGCGCGATCGGCAGATTATCAGGCATCAGGTGAGCCTATCGCGCTTAGCTATTGAATCCGTGACAATATTTACCCGAAAGGTTTTCCAGCCTTCCGCATTGCCTCAGGCTCAGGCGGCATCGCTGATGATAGTGCAGCGGCCCTCGCCTGTCAGAACATTGACGAAGCCACCATCATTATGGATCGAGAAGACGATGATCGGGATGCCGTTCTCACGCGCCAACGCAATGGCGGAGGTATCCATCACCTTCAGATCCTTGGCGAGCACATCCATGTAAGTCAGGTGGTCGTAACGTTCCGCATCCTTCACCTTGTGGGGATCGGCGGAATATACGCCATCGACCTGCGTCCCCTTCAAGAGCGCGTCGCAGCCCATTTCGGTTGCGCGCAGCGCCGCCGCCGTGTCGGTGGTGAAGAACGGATTGCCTGTGCCAGCGGCGAAGATCACCACCCGGCCCTTTTCCATGTGCCTGACCGCGCGGCGCCGCACATAGGGCTCGCAGATCGTCATCATGGGAATGGCGGAAAGCACCCGCGTCGGCACACCGAAGCGCTCCAGCGCGTTCTGCATCGCCAGCGCGTTCATCACAGTGGCGAGCATGCCCATATAGTCGGCGCTCGCCCGCTCCATGCCCTTGGCCGCGCCGGAGAGGCCGCGGAAGATATTGCCGCCGCCGATGACGAGGCAGACCTCGACGCCGATATCCGTCGCCTGCTTGATCTCCTGCGCGATGCGATCGACCGTCTCTACATTGATCCCGTATTGCTGGTCGCCCATCAGGGCTTCGCCTGAGACCTTGAGCAGGACGCGTTTGTAGAGGGGCTTTTTTGTCATGCTTGCTCTTTTCTGGGTCGGGTCGGATTGGGCAGGCGGCAGGTTCGGGCGGGATCGCTGGCCGAATCCCCTCCCTATGGCGGTCACAATAACGCCCCCAACGCCGGTTGGCGAAGGGGGCGTTTGATTGCAGGCCAGAAAGGCTTAGCCGCGGGCGGCGGCAGCCACTTCAGCGGCGAAATCCGTCTCTGTCTTCTCGATGCCTTCACCAAGGCCGAAGCGGACGAAGCCGACGACGTTGATCGGGGCGCCGACACCGGCTTCCGCGTTCTTGACGGCCTTTTCGACCGTGTTGTCGGGGTCGATCACGAAGGCCTGCGACAGGAGGA
>DAIEIL010000016.1 GCA_027352645.1 Rhodobiaceae bacterium
GGTCTTCTCGCCGATGCCGAAGGCTGCCGAAGGCGCCGTCGGCGTCAGCAGCACGTCGCACTTCGCATAGGCTTCCGTGAAGTCCCGCGCGATCAGCGTGCGCACCTGCTGCGCCTTCAGGTAGTAGGCGTCGTAATAGCCCGCCGAGAGAACATAGGTGCCGATCAGCACGCGGCGGCGCACTTCCGCCCCGAAGCCCGCCGCGCGGGTCTTCTCGTACATGTCGGTGATGTCCTTGCCCTCGACGCGGAGCCCGTAGCGGACGCCGTCATAGCGCGCGAGGTTCGAGGAACATTCGGCAGGCGCCACGATGTAATAGGTCGGCAGCGCATATTTTGTGTGAGGCAAGCTCACATCCACGATCTCCGCGCCCGCCGCCTTCAGCCACTCGATGCCGCGCGTCCAGAGCGCGTCGATCTCGGCTGGCATGCCGTCGACGCGGTATTCCTTCGGAATGCCGACGCGAAGCCCCTTCAGGCTCTGGCCGAGCGACGCTTCGTAATCGGGAACCGGGCGGTCGACGCTGGTCGAGTCCTTGTCGTCGTAGCCCGCCATCGAGCGCAGCATGATCGCCGCGTCGCGCACGTCGCGGGCGATCGGGCCCGCCTGATCGAGCGACGAGGCGAAGGCGACGACGCCCCAGCGCGAGCAGCGTCCATAGGTCGGCTTGATGCCGACCGTGCCGGTGAAGGCCGCGGGCTGGCGGATGGAGCCGCCCGTGTCGGTCGCCGTCGCGGCAAGGCAGAGCTTCGCCGCCACCGCCGCCGACGAGCCGCCCGACGAGCCGCCCGGAACGATCTTCGTCGCGTCGCCGTTGCGCCGCCACGGGTTCACCACCGGGCCGTAGAAGCTCGTCTCGTTGGACGAGCCCATGGCGAACTCGTCATTGTTGAGTTTGCCCAGCATCACCGCGCCGTCGTGCCACAGGTTCTGCGTCACCTGCGACTCGTAGGGCGGCTCGAAGCCGTCGAGGATGTGGCTGCAGGCGGTCGTCAGCACGCCCTTCGTGGCGAAGAGGTCCTTGATGCCGAGCGGCAGGCCTTCGAGCGCGCCGCCCTGGCCCTTGCCGAGCTTCAGGTCGGAGGCCTTCGCCATTTCGCGCGCCTGATCGGCCGTCACGGTCACATAGGCGTTGAGCGGCGTCGCCGCCTCGATGGCGCCGAGATAGGCGTCGGTGAGTTCGAGCGAGGTGAACTCTTTCTTCTTCAGCGCGTCGCGCGCGCCGGCCAGTGTCAGCTTGGTCAGATCGGTCATGATTTACTCCACCACCCTCGGCACGACATAGAAGCCGTCTTCGGAACCGAACGCGTTCTCCGTGACCTCCTTCTGGAGGTTGCCCGAGGTTACGACGTCGTCGCGCATCTTCATGGTCACGGCGACAGCGCTCGTCATCGGCTCGACACCATTGGTGTCGACCTCGCCCAGTTGCTCCACCCAGTCGAGGATGGAGTTGAGTTCGCCTGCGAGAGCCGAAAGCTCATCGTCCCGGACTGCGATCCGCGCAAGCCGGGCAATGTGCCGGACCGTGTTCTGATCGACCGACATAAGCCTGCCTTTGGTTATGGTTCGGAGATGGGCGGCCCGTTCCGGGCACCCTTGGCTGCCGACCCCGTATTGGAGAGGATTCGATGGGGCAACATAACAAAGCCGGTGCGTCAGGGGCAACGCCGCCGCCACTCTATATATGGAGATATGGGGAGGTTTATGGGGATATCATTGCGCAGTTTCGCTTCGCCGCCTATGTTCCTGACAAATAAGCGATTTTTGCGGATGGCCAATCCTTGAGCGACAATCTTAAGACCCTGAACGAGTTGAAATCCGCCCTGAAGCGCGGCGAAAGGCTGATGGGCGTCGATCTGGGTTCCAAAACCATCGGCCTTGCCCTCTCCGACCTGTCGTTCACGGTGGCGACGCCGCTCGAAACGATCAGGCGCGTGAAGTTCACGGCGGACGCCAACCGCATGCTCGAACTCATCGCCCAGCATGGCATCGGCGGTCTTGTCATCGGCCTTCCCCTCAACATGGACGGCACAGAGGGCCCCTCCGCCCAGTCCGCCCGCGCCTTCATCCGCAATTTCGCAAAGCTCTCGCCCCTGCCGCTTGCCTTCTGGGATGAGCGGCTCTCCACCGCCGCCGTCACGCGAACATTGCTCGAAGCCGATACGAGCCGGGCCCGCCGCGCGGAGGTTGTCGACAAGATGGCGGCTGCCTACATCCTGCAGGGTGCGCTGGAGCGCATGCGGAATTTGTAAACGCACATTTTGTCACCCCGGGCTCGTCCCGGGATGACAACAAGCGTGGAACGGGGGACACGATTTGACCGACACTGCCGTACAGAAGCTTCCGCGCGAGCAGCGCATGCTGCTCCTCCTCGTCGGCAGTTCCCTCTTCATCAACAATTACGACCTCGGCATCTTCGCCCTCGCGCTGCCGCAGATTCAGGCGTCGCTCCACATCCCCGAAGAAAACCTCGGCCTCTATACCGGCATCATCCGCTTCGGCGTGCTGCTCGCCTTCCCCCTCGCCTTCATGGCCGACGTCATCGGCCGCCGGAAGCTGCTCCTCCTCACCGTCATCGGCATGACGCTCTCGACGGTGCTGAGCGCCTTCGCCCAGAGCGCGCCGCAATATCTCGTGCTGCAGACCTTCGCCCGCTGCTTCTCCTACGCCGAGGAAATGATCTG
>DAIEIL010000017.1 GCA_027352645.1 Rhodobiaceae bacterium
TCGACGACCTGCCCGACCTTGTCGGCGTCGACCACATGCACCTCGCCATTGGCGACGATGACGGCGCCCGCTTCGGACCGCGTCAGCGCCGCGAACTTGCATTCTTCCTTCACGCGCGCCAATGCCTCGTCGAAGATATCGACTTCATAGAGCGACAGGATTTCAGCTTCGTTGGCGAAGAGAAGATCGACCTCGTCCTTCACCAGCTGGCGGAATTCGTCGCGATAGCGGGCAACGCAGAATGAATCGGAAAGCGTCAGCGAGACGACGCGGCCCGCATCGCGCGCGATCTTCGCGGCCTTGAGGAAGGCTTGCTTCGCGCCTGGCTGGTCCCAGAGATAGCCTTCCATGTAGGTCGCGTAGGACGACTTGATGACTTCATCGTCGATGTCGTCCGGCGTCAGGTTCTGCGCCGCGCCGAGATAGGTGTTCATGCTGCGCTGCGCGTCGGGCGTCACCAGAATGAGGCAGCGTCCCGTGGGCGGGCCGTCCTCGGCGAGCGGCGTCGAGAAATGAACGCCGAGCGATTTGATGTCATGGGCGAAGATTTTTCCGAGCTGGTCGTTCTTCACCTTGCCGAAGAAGGCGCCCTTGCCGCCGAGGGAGGCAAGGCCTGCGATCGTATTGGCGCAGGAGCCGCCCGACATTTCGATCGCCTGCCCCATGCGGCCATAGAGTTCGTCGGCGCGGCCCGTGTCGATGAGCGTCATCGACCCCTTCTGGATGTTGTTCGTGTCGAGGAAATGGTCGTCGGCATCGGCAATCACATCGACCAGCGCATTGCCGATCCCGGCCACGTCATATTTCAGTTCGGTCATGGTCCTCGTCACGCATAAGGAGAAATTGGAAGCGGGGCGCAGTATAGGCGAGGCCGACCCCGTTGGACAAAGCGATCCGAGCCATTAAGCTCCGCTCATCAACCCGAGGGCCGCAATTCATGTTTTCCGACGCGCTCCGCGCCTTCCACGAAACCTTTTCTCCGCCCTTTCGCCGGGTTCTCTGGCTGTCGCTGGCGGCGACCGTCATCGTTCTGGCTCTGTTCGGCGTCGGGCTTCAATGGGCGCTGGGCGCCGTGCCGCAATTCGGTACGCCCTGGCTCGATACGACGCTCGAATGGATTGCGCGTCTTTTCGCCCTCGTCGTGCTGGTGCCGCTGGTTCACCCCGTCATCTCGCTCGTCGCGAGCCTGTTTCTCGAAAGCATCGCCGCGAAGGTCGAGGCGCAGGATTATCCCGCCGATGCGCCGGGCCGCGACCAACCGGTGCTGCAATCGCTCTGGGTGGCCATCCGTTTCACGGTGGTGCTGATCGTCGTCAACATCATCGCATTGCCCTTCTATCTGGTGCCGGGCATCAATCTCGCGCTCTTCTGGGTCGTGAACGGCTATCTTTTCGGCCGTGAATATTTCGAGCTGGTCGCGCTCCGCCATGTCTCGCCCGCAAGGATGAGCGAGCTTCGCGCACGCCATCGCTTCCGCATCTTCAGCGCGGGCGTCATTGTCGCGGCTTTCGGCACGGTGCCGCTGCTCAATCTGCTTGCGCCGCTCTTTGCCACCGCCTTCATGGTTCACACCTCGAAAAGGATCGGCCTCACATGATGCGCTTTCTTCGGGCCGCTCCTCTCATGGCCTCGCTTCTGCTCGCCGCCTGCGCCACCGATGGCACATCCTCCGGCGTCGGCATGTCGAACCGCGACCTTGCTTCCGCCGAACCCCTGAAGGAAATCGGCAGCGGTCCGCTGACGCCGCAAAGTCTCCTCGGCGTCGTGCCGGATGCGTTGTCGGCCCGCCTCGGTGCGCCCTCGTTCAAGCGGACGGAGCCGCAAGCCGAAGTCTGGCAATATGCGGGCGCTGCCTGCAGCCTCTTCATCTATTTCTACAAGACCGACAGCGGCGCCCTCGCCTCGTCTTACGTCGACGCGCGAAAGACGCTGGGCGGGCCCGCCGATCCCGCATCCTGCCTGGGTGAGGTCGTGACGCAGAAGTCGCCGCCGGTGTCCTAGACCGTTTCGTCATGCCGGACTCGATCCGGCATCCATCTTCCTTCCCTCACGCGGCAAGGATGGACCCCGGATCAGGTCCGGGGTGACGGTTATGATGGTGGCGGACTCCGATCCGCTCCTCACTCCGCCGTCGTCTTCGCCTTGAACTTGCAGAGATCCCTGACGATGCAGTCCGGGCATTTGGGCTTGCGCGCCACGCAGGTGTAGCGCCCATGCAGGATGAGCCAGTGATGCGCATGCATCATGTATTTCGCCGGCACCACCTTCAGCAGCTTCTGTTCCACTTCGAGCGGCGTCTTGCCCGGCGCCATTCCCGTGCGGTTGCCGATGCGGAAGATATGCGTGTCGACCGCGATGGTCGGCTCGCCAAAAGCGATGTTGAGCACGACATTGGCGGTCTTGCGCCCGACGCCGGGCAACGCCTCCAGCGCTTCGCGATCATGCGGCACGTCGCCGTCATGCTTCTCGACCAGCAGATGCGAGAGCGCGATCACGTTCTTTGCCTTGGTCTTGTAGAGGCCGATGGTCTTGATGTGATCGGTGAGTTTCGCCTCGCCGAGCTTCACCATCTTCTGCGGCGTATCCGCGAGCTTGAAGAGTTTTTCCGTCGCCTTGTTGACGCCCTTGTCGGTCGATTGCGCCGAGAGCACCACGGCGACGAGCAGCGTATAGGGATTGTGATATTCGAGTTCGGTCTTCGGCTCCGGCAGCGCCTTGGAAAGGCGCGCGAAGAATTCCTCGATCTCGGCTTTTTTCATCGGCATGGGCGCTGGCTTTCGGAGCGGAGCGGCAGGGACCGCGTTAAAATGCGCGGCGGCAGAACAATCCGCAAGCCATGGACGGACCCCGTATTCGATCTTATCTTTTAGCCATGACCCCCCGCCCGACCACGTCCGAAAAGCTCGAACCGCCGCTTCACTTCGATGCGTTGCTGACGCCGCATCGCTCGCTGAGCCGGAAGGGCTTCATCATCCTCATGGGCGTGGTCATCATCGTGAATTTCGCCGGGGGCCTTGTCTTTCTGTTGAAAGGCGCCTGGCCGGTTTTCGGCTTTTGCGGCCTCGACGTGGCGCTCGTCTACTGGGCCTTCAGGGCGAATTATCGCGCCGCCCGGGCGCATGAGACGATCCAGCTTTCCGACGATGAATTGCGCGTCCGCCGCGTCGATCAGAAAGGCCGCGCCCGCGCCTGGAGTTTCCAGCCCTATTGGGTGCGGCTCGAAATCGTTGAACATCCCGACGAGACGAAGGACGTCTATCTCGTCTCGCATGGCAAGGCGCTGGAAATCGCCCATCAGCTCTCGCCTGCCGAGCGCATCGACTTCGCCCGCGCGCTCAATGGCGCGTTGAGGGATTTGCGGAACGGTATGTTCCGGAAGGACGCTTAGGCGTTTGCCGTCACGCTCCCGGCGGGGGCATGACGGCAGGCTTGTGTCAGTGCGCCTCGCGTTCGATCAGGCTCTTCTTCGAGAGAACCTTGCCCTTGTCGTCGAGCTCATAGACGAGTGGCGCGCCGGTGCCGATATTGAGCGCAATGACCTCATCCTGCGTCAGCTTGTCGAGCTGCATGACGAGGGCGCGGAGTGAATTGCCATGCGCGGCGACGAGCACGCGCTCGCCCTTGAGTACGCGCGGCAGGATTTCCTTTTCGAAATAGGGCAACACGCGCGCCGCCGTATCCTTCAGGCTTTCGCCGCCGGGCGGCGGCACGTCGTATGAGCGGCGCCAGATATGCACCTGCTCCTCGCCCCACTTCTCGCGGGCGTCGTCCTTGTTGAGGCCGGAGAGATCGCCATAGTCGCGCTCGTTGAGCGCCTGATCCTTCACCACGGGCAGGTTCGGCTGGCCGAGTTCCTCGAGGATGATGCGGTTCGTCTCCTGCGCGCGGCTGAGCGCCGAGGTGTAGGCGACGTCGAACTGGTAGCCTGCTTCCTTGAGCGCGTGGCCGGACTCATGCGCTTCGCGCTTGCCCTGCTCGGTCAGGCCCGGATCGCGCCAGCCGGTGAAGAGGTTTTTCTCGTTCCATTCGCTTTGTCCATGACGGACGAGAACAAGCAGGTTCGACACTTTTCTATTCCTTTATCCGTAGACTGACTTACTTCAGGCCCAAGACATCGGCCATGTTGAAGAGGCCGGGGCCCTTGCCCTGTCCCCAGAGCGCGGCCTTGATGGCGCCGCGGGCGAAGATCGCGCGGTCCTCGGCGATATGGCTGAGCACGATGCGTTCGGACGGTCCGGCGAAGATCACGTCATGGTCGCCGACGACGCTGCCGCCCCTGAGGCTCGCAAAGCCGATCGCGCCTTCTTCGCGCGCGCCCGTCAGGCCATCGCGTCCGCGCTCGGAATGATTGCTGAGCGTGATGCCCCGCCCTTCGGCCGCCGCTTCGCCCAGAAGAAGCGCCGTGCCCGAAGGCGCATCGACCTTGTGGCGGTGATGCATCTCGACGATCTCGATGTCCCATGAGGGATCGAGCGCCCTGGCCGCCTGGCGCACCAGCGCGGCCAGAAGATTGACGCCGAGGCTCATGTTCCCGGCCTTGATGATGGTCGCATGCCGGGCCGCGGCCGCGATCCGCGCTTCGTCTTCCGCCTCGAAGCCGGTTGTGCCGATGACATGGACGATGCGGGCCTGCGCGGCGAGGCCGGCGAATTCGACGCTGGCGCGGGGCACCGAAAAGTCGATCAGCGCGTCGGCATACTTGATGACGGCGAGCGCGTCATCGGACGCCTTGATGCCGAGCGGCGAGCCGAGCCCCGCCAGCGTGCCGAGATCGGCGCCGACATTGGGGCTTCCCTTGGCCTCGATGCCGCCCGCGAGCAGAGCCCCCTCCGTCTCATGGATGAGCTTCAGCAGCGTGCGGCCCATGCGGCCCGCGCAGCCCGTTACCGCGATCTTCACGTCTTGCGCCATGGTTTCGTCCGGGGTCCGGAAGCGGAAAAACTATAGGCGGCGGGTATATCAGGCCCGTCCGGCGAGGTAAATCGGCCCTTCAGCCGCGGAAAATGAACCAGGCGCCCGCCGCGATCAGCGCGAAGCCGATCGCCGTGTTCGAGCTGATGGGCTGGCCGAGATAGAAGGCCGAGAAGCCCGCGAAGACGATGAGGGTGATGACCTCCTGGATCGTCTTGAGTTGCGCCGCCGAATAGACCGACGAGCCGAACCGGTTAGCGGGCACGGCGAGGCAATATTCGAAGAGCGCCAGCCCCCAACTGATCCCGATCACGATGAGGAGCGGCGTTGCCTTGTACTTCAGGTGCCAGTACCAGGCGGTGGTCATGAAGAGGTTGGAGAGCGTCAGAAGGCCGATCGGCAGCAGATAGGCTTGCATGGGAACCCGCATGAAAAAGGGCCCCGCGATG
>DAIEIL010000025.1 GCA_027352645.1 Rhodobiaceae bacterium
CTCGACCAGCGTTTCAAAGCCATTGCGGATCAGCTCGACCAGGCCGCCGCACAGCACCACCTGCTCGCCAAACAGGTCGGTCTCGCATTCCTCGCGGAAGGTCGTCTCGATGATGCCGGCGCGGCCGCCACCGATCGACGAGGCATAGGAGAGGCCGACGTCATGGGCGTTGCCGCTCGCGTCCTGATGGACGGCGATGAGGCAAGGCACGCCGCCGCCACGCTTGTACTCCGAACGCACCGTGTGGCCGGGGCCCTTCGGCGCGACCATCAGCACGTCGATGTCGGCGCGCGGCTCGATCAGGTTGAAATGGATGTTGAGGCCGTGGGCGAAAAGAAGCGCCGCACCCGGCTTCATGTTGGCGTGCAGGTGATCCTTGTAGATGTCGCCCTGGAGCTCGTCCGGGGTGAGCATCATGAGCACGTCGGCCCACTTCGCGGCTTCGGCGACGGAGAGAACCTTCAGGCCCTCGCCTTCCGCCTTCTTCGCGGTGGCCGAGCCTTCGCGCAGCGCGACGGCGACTTCCTTCACGCCCGAGTCGCGCAGATTGAGCGCGTGGGCATGGCCCTGGCTGCCATAGCCGATGATGGCAACTTTCTTGCCCTTGATCAGGTTCACGTCTGCGTCGCGGTCATAATAAACGCGCATGGCTCTCGTCCTTTTCGACTTTCCGTTTAATCCGTCACATCGCCTCGGGGCCGCGCGCGATAGCGACGACACCTGTCCGCGAAACATCCACCAGCCCCAGCGGGCGCATCAGCCCGATAAAGGCGTCGATCTTGTCCGGCGCGCCGGTCACTTCGAACACGAAGGAATTATGCGTCGTGTCGATGACGCGCGCGCGGAAGGCATCGGAGAGGCGCAGCGCTTCGACGCGCTTGTCTCCGGAGCCCGAAACCTTGATGAGCGCCATTTCGCGCTCCACCGCCTTGGTGTCGACCGTCAGGTCCACGACCTTGTGCACCGGCACGAGGCGCGCGAGCTGCGCCTTGATCTGCTCGATCACCATGGGCGTGCCGACCGTCACGACGGTGATACGCGAGGTGTGCTCCGCCTGATCGACCTCGGCCACCGTCAGGCTCTCGATATTGTAGCCGCGGCCCGAAAAGAGCCCGATGACGCGCGCGAGCACTCCCGCCTCGTTGTCCACGAGCACGGCGATCGTGTGCCGTTCGATATTGCTCTCGTTGCTCATCATCGTCCCTGCGGGCTTGGTTTTTCACATAAAGGCGAGCGCCTGCCCCGCTTTGCCCCGGCTCTATAGCCCAGGGGAGGCCCGGCGCGAAAGGGCAATCGGCCCCTTTTGGGGGCCGAAAAGCCGTTAAACGAGCATTTTGCCCTCTTCCGTGACCATGGCGGCTTCGGGGTCGTCGCCCAGGATCATTTCATTATGGGCAGCACCCGAGGGGATCATCGGGTAGCAATTCTCGAACTTGTCGACCACGCAGTCGAAAACCACCGGTCCGGGGGTGTCGATCATCTGCTTGATCTTGTCGTCGAGTTCGCCGGGCGTCTTCGCCCGGATGCCCACCGCGCCGAAGGCTTCGGCGAGCTTCACGAAGTCGGGCAGCGACTCCGAATAGGAGTGCGAGTAGCGGCCGCCATGCAGCAGTTCCTGCCACTGGCGCACCATGCCCATATATTCGTTGTTCAGGATGAAGATCTTGACCGGCGCCATGAACTGCATGGCGGTCGAGATTTCCTGAATGCACATCTGGATCGAGGCCTCGCCCGCGATGTCGATGACAAGCGCGTCGGGATGCGCGATCTGCACGCCGATGGCCGCCGGCAGGCCGTAGCCCATCGTGCCGAGGCCGCCGGACGTCAGCCAGCGGTTCGGCTTTTCGAAGTGATAGTGCTGCGCCGCCCACATCTGATGCTGGCCGACTTCGGTCGTGATGTAGGTCTCGCGGTCCTTGGTCAGCTGGTACAGACGCTCGATCGCATATTGCGGTTTGATGATCTCGTCCGACTTCTTGTAGTCGAGCGAGCGACGGTCGCGCCAATGGTCGATCTGCTTCCACCAGTCGGCGAGCGCGGACTTGTCGATCTTCACCGCCTTCGACTTCCAGATGCGGATCATGTCTTCGAGGACATGGCCAGCATCGCCGACAATGCCAATATCCGCATGGATGATCTTGTTGATCGACGAGGCGTCGATGTCGATATGGATCTTCTTCGAATTCGGCGCGAAAGCGTCGATGCGGCCCGTCACGCGGTCGTCGAAGCGCGCGCCGATATTGATCATGACGTCGCAGTCATGCATCGCATTGTTGGCTTCGTATGTACCATGCATGCCGAGCATACCGAGCCACTGCTTGTCGGATGCGGGGAACGCGCCGAGGCCCATTAGCGTCGACGTGATCGGGAAGCCCGTGAGCTTCACGAATTCGCGTAGCAGCTGGCTGGCGAAGGGGCCCGAATTGATGATGCCGCCGCCCGTGTAGAAGATCGGCTTCTTGGCAGTGGCGATCAGATCGACCGCCGCCTTAATCGCCTCGACGTCGCCCTTCACCTTCGGACGATAAGTCTTGTGGACGACATTCTGCGGGCCGACATATTCGGCCTTCTCGAACTGGACGTTCTTCGGAATGTCGATGACGACCGGGCCGGGACGGCCGTTGGTCGCGACATAAAACGCCTCATGCATGACGCGCGTCAGCTCTTTCGCCGAATTGACGAGCCAGTTGTGCTTCGTGCAGGGCCGCGTGATGCCGACCGTGTCGCATTCCTGAAAGGCGTCATTGCCGATGAGATGCGTGGCGACCTGACCCGTCAGGCAGACGAGCGGAATCGAGTCCATCAGCGCGTCGGTGAGGCCGGTGACGGCATTGGTCGCGCCGGGCCCCGACGTCACAAGGACGACGCCGGGCTTGCCCGTCGAACGCGCATAGCCTTCCGCCGCATGGACGGCGCCCTGCTCATGGCGGACGAGGACATGGCGGATCTTGTTCTGCTGGAAGAGCGCGTCATAGATCGGAAGCACCGCGCCGCCCGGATAGCCGAAAATCGTGTCCACGCCCTGATCGACCAGAGCCTTGATGACAATTTCGGCGCCTGTCAGTTCCTGGGCAGCCATGGGTCGATTCCTTCCGTTTGTGCGTCATGGCCCGCTTCATGCGGGCCATCCACGTCTCCTCGCCGCCTCCAAAACATGGATGGCCCGGACAGACCGGGCCATGCGAACGAGGGGCCTTAAAAGCGCGGGCAACCTAGCGGCGGCTCAGGGACGGGTCAACCCCAAATCGTCAATAAATGAAAAGATAATAGCCTTAAGCCTTTCCGAATCTTGCTCCGAAAAGCGCTTCCACGCAATCATCTGAGTTCTGAGCCAGGTCTCCTGCCGCTTGGCATAGGCCCGCGTCTCCGCCTGCCCAAGCTCAACGGCTTCGGAAATCTCAATCTTTCCAGATACATAGTCGATGAGCGGCCTGAGTCCGAGGGTTTTCATTACTGGAAGTTCCGGGGCGAGATTCAGGGCCGCCAGCGCGCGGGCTTCCTCGATGGCGCCCTCCCGCACCATCGCCTCGAAACGGGCGTCGCAGCGGGCGCGAAGCCAGGCGCGGTCCGGCGCCAGCACGATTTTGGCGATATTCCCCATGAGCAGCGGCTCGCGAGGCTCCTTCTGCCACGCGCTGAGGGGCCGTCCCGTTGCCCGGGCGACCTCTACGCCGCGGGCGATGCGCTGCCGGTCGGAAGGGCGGATGGTTTCGGCAAGCACCGGATCGACGCCCTGAAGGAGCGCATGGGCGCCCTCGCCCGCCGCCTCGACTTCCGCACGCACTGCCTCGCGCACCGCGTCTGGCACGTCAGGAATGGGCGAAAAGCCCTCGATCAGCGCCTTGAAATAGAGCCCCGTGCCGCCGACGACGATGGGCACCCGCCCCCGCGCCTCGATATCGGCGATAACCTTCACCGCCATACGCGACCAGCGGCCCGCCGAGCAGAGTTCCGCGCCCGAAATCACGCCATAGAGGTGATGAGGGACGCGAGCTTCCTCCGTGGCCGAGGGCCGGGCCGTGAGGACGCGCAATTCGCGGTAGATCTGCATCGAATCCGCATTGACGATCTCGCCACCCAGCCTTTCGGCCAGCGCAAGCGCCAGCGCGGACTTGCCGCTCGCGGTCGGCCCTGCAATAAGGATCGCCTGTTTGACGTCGAGTGGCTTATCCACCGCACACCTTTTTGTCGTCATGGCCCGGCTTGTCCGGGCCATCCACGCCTTCGCGGCAAAGTCCTTCTTCGCAGCGAAGACGTGGATGCCCCGCCTGAAGCGGGGCATGGCGTATCTGGACTCGTTTCGGCATGAAATACACCCTCACCCTGATCGGCAACAGCGCAACATCGCTTTCCGGCGAGCTGGTTGTCGCCGCGGCCGCGCATCTGCCTTCGCCGGAAGCACCCGACTGGCTCGCGCCGGGGCTGGCCTGCGAGATCGGGTTCGAGGCCGCCGACGGCAAGGCGATCGAGGCCGCATTGCGCGCGAAGCTCCAAT
>DAIEIL010000057.1 GCA_027352645.1 Rhodobiaceae bacterium
TTATTACGAGACTCTCGCCGTTCTTCAGGGCGGGGACGCGCAGCTCAATCGCGCAAACCGCATCGCGACGGCGAAGGATGCGCTGCGCGAACGCCTCTCGGACTGGACACCGGAGGACTGGGGCGCCCATCTCGCGCGTCACACCGAAGCCTATTGGCTTTCCTTCGACACCAATGTGCTGGAGCGGCAGGCGCGTCTGATTTCGGATGCGAAGGAAGCTCTCACCATCGTTGCACGGTCTGAACCGACGCGCGACGTCACCGAGATCACGCTTTACGCGCAGGATCATCCGGGCCTCTTCTCGCGCTTCGCGGGCGCTTGCGCCATTCTCGGCATGAACATCGTCGACGCGAAGATCTTCACCACGCGCGACGGCATGGCGCTCGACACGCTTTGGGTGCAGGACCAGCATGGCGGCGCCATTTCCGAGGAACGCCGCGTGAAGCGCCTCGAGGAAACGATGCGCAAGGTGCTGGCCGGCGAGGTGTTGCCTCCCGACGCCATCGAACAGCGCTTCAAGGGCGAGAACCGCACCGAGGCTTTCAGCGTCGCCCCGCAGGTCTTCGTCGACAATGAGGCGTCGGATGCTTTCACCGTCATCGAGGTGAACGGCCTCGACCGGCCGGGTCTTCTCCACGCGCTCACCAAGGCGCTGTTCCATCTGGGCCTGACCATCGGTTCCGCCCATGTCGCCACCTATGGCGAGCGTGCCGTGGACGTTTTCTATGTGAAGGACGTGATTGGTCACAAGGTCACCAACGCCAACAAGAAGAAGGCCGTCGAACGCCATCTCCTCGAAGCGCTGGCCGATCCGATGGCGAAGGCGCGGCCCGCAAAGGCGCGTCGCCGTGAAGAAACGGCGGCGGCGGAATGAATGGCGGATTGCTGATCCGATGAACCTTTTGCGTTCAGCCGCAACCGTGGGCGGCACGACATTCCTCAGCCGCGTCCTCGGCTTCCTGCGCGACATGATGGTGGCCTCGGCTCTCGGCACGGGGCCGATCGCCGACGCCTTCTTCGTCGCCTTCCGCTTCCCGAACATGTTCCGCGCCATCTTCGCGGAAGGCGCCTTCAATTCGGCCTTCGTGCCGCTCTTTGCCAAGAGGCTCGAGGGCGAAGGCGAGGCATCGGCGCGCCGCTTTGCCGAGGACGCGACTTCGGTGCTGCTGACGGGGCTTCTCGTCTTCACGATCTTCGTCGAGATTTTCATGCCCGGGCTGATGTGGCTCTTTGCGCCGGGCTTCAGCGACGATCCTCAGAAGCATGAATGGGCGGTGCAGTTCACGCGGGTGAACTTCCCCTATCTGCTTTTCATCTCGCTCACCGCCGTCCAGTCCGCGATCCTGAATTCATTGGGCAAGTTCTTCGCGGGCGCCGCCGCGCCGGTGATGCTCAACATCACCATGATCGTCGCGCTCTGGTTCGTGGTGCCGCTCGCCACCAATCCGGGCCTCGCGCTTTCATGGGGCGTCATGGCGGCGGGCATCATCCAGTTCGTGTGGCTCGCGATCTCCTGCCACCGCGCGAACATGTCGCTGAGCCTCCGCCTGCCAAAACTCACGCCGGAGGTGAAGCATCTCCTGCTGCTCGCCGTGCCGGGCCTCATCTCGGGCGGCATCGGTCAGCTCAATCTCACCATCGGCACGATCATGGCGTCCTGGCAGGAGGGCGCGGTCTCATGGCTCTATTATGCCGACCGCATCTATCAGTTTCCGCTGGGCGTCATCGGCATCGCCATCGGCGTGGTGCTGTTGCCCGATCTCTCGCGGCGCTTGCGTGCGGGCGACGATGACGGCGCGCATTGGAGCCAGAACCGCGCCATCGAGTTCTCGATGCTGCTGACGGTGCCTGCCGCCGTGGCGCTGGCGATCATTCCCTATGAGATCATCAGGGTGCTGTTCGAGCGTGGGCGCTTCCATGAGATCGACACGCATGCGACCTCGCTCGCGCTACTGATCTATGCGGTGGGCCTGCCCGCCTTCGTGCTCAACAAGGTTTTCTCGCCTGCCTTCTATGCGCGCGAGGATACGAAGACGCCGCTGCAATTCGCCGCCATCTCCATCGCGGTCAACATCGCGTCGAGCATTACGCTCTTCCAGTTCTTTGGCTATGCGGGCATCGCGGCGGGAACGTCGATCGCGGCCTGGGTGAATACGGGCCAGCTTGGATTGCGTCTCTGGAAGCATGGCCATTTCCTACCTGACGCCCAGTTGATGAAGCGCCTTCCGCTCACTGTCCTTGCCTCGGTGGGCATGGGCGCGGTTCTCTATGCGGGCGCGCATTTTCTCGCGCCGTGGTTTGCGTTGCGCTTCATCTGGAGCGTTTCGGTGCTGACGGGTCTCGTTGCGGGCGGGCTCGTCGCCTATGCGATTTTCTGCCAGCTCACCGGTGCGGCGCGCTATTCCGACATTACGCGTCTTTTGAAAAGGCGCTGACAAGGAAGCGGCGGAAGGGTTCCTCCTTCCGCCGCACCACGTCAGAGCTTCAAGCCGAGCCGCTCCGCCACGCCCGCGCCATAGGCCCGATCGGCCTTGGAGAAGTGGCCGATCTGACGGCGCTGGATTTCTTCCGGCACCGGCTTCATCGCACCGGCAATCGAATCCATCAGCGCTGCCTTCTGCTTGTCGGACATCAGGCGGAAGAGGTCGCCCGCCTGTGTGTAGTCGTCATTGCCGTCGCGGTGATCATAGCGGTCGGCATCGCCCGTGATCTTCAGCGGCGGCTCCTTGACGCTCGGATCTTCCTTCGGTCCGCCGAAGGAATTGGGCTCGTAATTCACCGATCCGCCGCCATTGCCGTCGAAGCGCATCGCGCCGTCGCGGTGGTAGGTATGGACCGGGCAGCGCGGACGGTTCACCGGCAGCGCATCCGCATTGGTGCCGACGCGATGGCGATGGGCGTCAGCATAGGAGAAGATGCGGAATTGCAGCATCTTGTCCGGGCTGTGGCCGATGCCCGGGACGACATTGGCGGGCGAGAAAGTCGATTGCTCGACTTCAGCGTGATAATTGTCCGGGTTCCTGTTCAGCGTCAGCACGCCCGCCTCGATTAGCGGGAAATCCTTGTGCGGCCAGACTTTCGTCAGGTCGAAGGGATTGTAGGACGTCTTCCCGGCCTGCTCTTCCGTCATCACCTGCACCATGACGCGCCACTTCGGGAAGTCGCCGCGCTCGATCGCTTCATAGAGATCGCGCTGATGGCTTTCGCGATCCTCGCCGATGAGCTTCGTCGATTCCGCGTCGGTCAGGTTCTCGATTCCCTGCATCGACTTGAAGTGGAACTTGACCCAGTAGCGTTCGTTCTTCGCATTGATGAAGCTGTAGGTGTGCGAGCCGAAGCCATGCATGTGGCGCAGCGTTTTCGGGATGCCGCGATCCGAGAAGAGAATCGTGACCTGGTGCAGGCTTTCCGGCGAGAGCGACCAGAAATCCCACATCGCGGTCGGGTTGCGCATGTTGGTACGCGGGTCGCGCTTCTGTGTGTGGATGAAATCCGAGAACTTGTAGGGGTCGCGCACGAAGAAGACCGGCGTGTTGTTGCCGACGAGATCCCAGTTGCCCTCTTCCGTATAGAACTTCAACGCGAAGCCGCGCACGTCGCGCTCGGCATCCGCCGCGCCGCGTTCGCCCGCGACGGTGGAGAAGCGCAGGAAGACCGGCGTCTCCTTGCCGTTGTGCTCGAAGAGCTTCGCCTTTGTGTATTTCGTGATGTCGTTGTTGACGCGGAAGACGCCGAAGGCCGCCGAGCCCTTGGCATGGACGACGCGCTCGGGGATGCGCTCGCGGTTGAAATGCGCGTGCTTCTCGAAGAGCTGCCAGTCCTGGACCAGCAGCGGCCCCCGCGGGCCGGCGGTCAGCGCATTCTGGTTGTCGGGAACGGGGATGCCGGCCGCGGTGGTCAGGCGGGCGGGCTTACCGGTTTGGTCGCTCATGGCGTCCTCCTAAGTTAGAATACTTCTAATTTAGGTTCGGAGGTGGCCAGGGTCAATACAGTTTAGAATAATTCTCAAAAATGAACACCGATTTGCGCGATCCCCTCGGAAAAGCCGCGGCCGCCATTGCCAAGCGGGTGCCCTACGCAGCATAAACCTCGCCGGAACGGCCCACTGTCGGGCCTCGCGTGACGGACGATTTGAATGGAAAAGCCGACCAACCGCGTTTTTTCGGGTGTGCAGCCGACGGGCAACCTGCATCTGGGCAATTACCTGGGCGCGATCCGCAATTTCGTCGGGCTCCAGGACACGCATGAATGCGTCTATTGCGTGGTCGACATGCACGCGATCACGGTCTGGCAGGACCCAAGGGAACTCGCCGCGAACACGCGCGAGGTCGCGGCCGCCTATATCGCCGCCGGCATCGACCCGAAGAAGCACATCATTTTCAACCAGTCGAAGGTTCCGGCTCATGCGGAGCTTGCCTGGATCCTGAACTGCGTCGCGCGCATCGGCTGGTTGAACCGCATGACCCAGTTCAAGGACAAGGCCGGCAAGGACCGCGAAAAGGCCTCGGTCGGCCTCTACTCCTATCCGGTGCTGATGGCTGCCGACATTCTCGCCTATCGCGCGACCCATGTGCCGGTCGGCGAGGACCAGAAGCAGCATCTGGAGCTGGCCCGCGACGTGGCGCAGAAGTTCAACAACGACTTCGCGGAGACCGGCGGCACTGACTTCTTCCCGCTGCCCGAGCCCCTCATCATGGGCCCGGCGACGCGCGTCATGAGCTTGCGCGACGGCACCAAGAAGATGTCGAAGTCGGACCCGTCCGACTACTCGCGAATTACGCTCAAGGACGATGCGGACGCCATCGCGCTGAAGATCCGCAAGGCGCAGACCGATCCCGAGCCCCTGCCCGAAACCGTCGACGGGCTCGAAGGCCGTGCGGGTGCCGATAATCTCGTGGGCATCTATGCGGCGTTGTCGGGTCTTTCCAAGGCTGACGTGATCGCGAAGTTCGGCGGCCAGCCCTTCTCGGCCTTCAAGCCTGCGCTGGCCGAGCTTGCGGTCGAAAAGCTTTCGCCCCTCACCGGCGAAATGAAGCGCATGCTGGATCAGGATCGCAGCTATATTGACGATGTGCTGGCAAGCGGTGCCGAACGCGCCAATGCCATCGCTGAGCCGATTTACAAGCGCGTCCGCGAGATCGTCGGCTTCATCTGAAGGCCAAATGGAGCGCAGCCGTCTTGACCGGGTGGTCTTTCTTCCCATCTAGTTAAGGCGACAATCGACAGGAGCCGGAGAAAATGTCCTTTCGTGAAAATGTTGCGCGGATGCGCGACTGGGGGAGGGACAGGTTCGACGGCGCGGCGGATTGGCTTCGCCACCGCTGGATGTATCGCAAGGGTGCTTCCCCGGAGGGCGCCGGCAATGGCGGCGCGCTCTTCTCGAAGCTCGACGAGCCGGGCTGGGGCGGCATCGCCTGGCGTGCGCTGGTCGCGCTCGTTGTCGTCGTCCTGCTCTACTATCCGATCGGCATGCTGATGGTGAACCGGATCGACGACGATCCGGATTTCAAGCCTGCGGGCGCGAATGCCATCGGCGAAGGCGGCAGCCAGGCCGTCGCCATGATGGCGGCGCTGATCGACCGCGAGGTCAACCAGAACAGCTGGACGGCCAACGATCCCTTCTTCCAGCCCGGCGCTCTGCTCGACAACATGCCGAACTATCAGACCGGCATCGTCAGCGCGCTTGCCCGCTTTTCCTTCGAGATGACCGATCAGGTCGGGCGTTCGCGCGGGAGCAGCGAAGCGGACCCCGATTTGCAGAAGGCGGCGGGGCTTCTCCAGTATCCCGGCGATGTCTGGATCTGGAATCCGACCGTTTCGCTCGCGATCAAGGCGAGCTCTGAATCGCAGTACCGCTCGGCGCGCCTCGCGCTCATCCGTTACAACAAGCGCCTTGCCAAGGGCGAGGCGACCTTCGAGCGCCGCGCCGACAATCTCATGGCGACGCTGGATCGTTTCGCCAGCGATCTCGGCTCGCAATCGGCCGTGCTCGACACGGAAGTGCGCGAGCATTCGAGCTACTTCATCGACACCAATGCCGATGACGTCTTCTACAACACCAAGGGCAAGCTCTACGGCTACTATCTGCTGACCAAGGGCCTCGGCGAGGATTTCGCGCCGGTCATCAAGGAGAAGGGTTTGCAGAAGAACTGGGCGCAGTTGCTCGACACATTCCGCGAGGCCGCCGCGCTTTCGCCCTGGGTCATCGTCAATGGCGCGCCCGACGCCCAGTTCGAGCCGAGCCATCTTGCCGCTCAGGGCTTCTACCTCCTGCGTGCCCGCACCCAGTTGCGCGAAATCACCAACGTCCTCCTCAAATAGCCCGGCCTTGCCGCCCGTTCGCAGCGGTGGCAGCATGCGCCCATGACCGAGCCTAGAAAGCCAGAACGCGCCATATCCAAGCGCCGCAAATTCCTCGTTGTGGCCGACGGCACGCCGGAGTCGGAAGTCGCCATTCATTTTGCGAGCCTGCGCGCGCAGCACACCGACGGCGTGGTGACGCTGCTTGCCGTCATTCCGCCTGCGGACAGCGCAGGCCAATGGCTCGGCGTTCAGAACCTCATGCGCGAGGAAGCGCGCGCCGAGGCCGAGGCCACGCTCCACAAGCTCGCCGCCCATGTGAACGATTATGCGGGAATCTTGCCCGAACTCGTGATCCGCGAAGGCTTGCTGGCCGACGAGCTGCACAAGTTCATTGCGCAGGACAAGGACGTCGCGATCCTCGTTCTCGCCGCGGGCACCGGGAAAGACGGCCCGGGTCCCCTCGTCTCGACAGTCGGCGGCAAGGGCTTTCCCATCCCCGTCACCGTCGTTCCCGGCACGCTGACCGAAGAGGCAATCCGGGCATTGGCCTGAGGCGCGGGGGCATATGGCTTGTCGAAGGTCTCGGGATAGATGCGAACCGCTATGCGAGGTCGATCCGTGGGCTGATGAAACTCCCGGTGCAAGCGGTCCATGCGGGCCTCGAACCGAGTTTCGACAAGAAGCGCCTCGATGAAATCGTCGAGGTCTATTTCGACCGCTGGCGCATGAGCCTCTGAACGCGTTTTGCGCAGATAAAGGCCGTGGCCTGCGGCAAGCTGCCTCAGGTCCTCGGCGGCCGACCGTTCTCGCGACTTGATTCCCTTCGCCTCGCGGTCCATTTATAAAGCGTCAATCCGTCGCAAAACCACGCGGTTACAAGGGTTTTTCCGAAAGCCGCGTTCAAGGACCGCGTCCATGTTCATCCAGACCGAAGCCACGCCGAACCCGGCGACCCTGAAGTTTCTGCCCGGCCGCGAGGTTCTGGGCGAGGGGCGTGCGGCCGATTTCCCGGATGAAGAGGCCGCGCGGCGTTCGCCTCTGGCCATGCGGCTTTTTGCGGTGGATGGCGTTTCGGGCGTCTTTTTCGGTTCGGACTTCATCACGGTGACGAAGAGCGAGGGCGAGTGGCAGCATCTGAAGCCTGCCCTTCTCGGCGCCATCATGGAGCATTTCACCGGCGGCGCACCGATCCTGTTCGGCGACCTCGCGGCGGGCGACGCCCATGCCGCGCATGAGGGCGAGGACGCCGA
>DAIEIL010000067.1 GCA_027352645.1 Rhodobiaceae bacterium
CCGGCGTCAGGCCGGATTCGCTGGCGGTGAGATAGACGAAAGGCTTGAATGCGGAGCCAGGCTGACGCCGTGCCTGCACCGCGCGGTTGAACTGGCTCTGCGCATAGGAGCGACCGCCCACCATGGCGCGCACCGCGCCGTCGGGCGTCATCGCCACCAGCGCGACCTGCGAAGCGCGGACGTTCGCTCCTTCCGCCGTCATGACTTTCGTCACCACGTCCTCGGCCACGCGCTGCATGTCCGGATCGATGGTTGTGCGCACGACGAGATCGGTATTCGGCTCGCCTGCAAAGCCGGGCAACACATCTGCGACCCAGTCGACAAAATAATTGATCGAGCCCGAGGCCGAATAGCCTTCGAGCGAGGCAGGGTGGGCGATGGCGTCAGCCGCCTGCGCGGGCGTGATATAGCCCGCACGCACCATGTTATCGAGCACGATACTCGCCCGGCTCCGTGCGAGCGCAATGTCGTTGGTCGGCGAGTAATGCGAAGGCGCCTTCAGCAGGCCCGCCAGCATGGCCGCTTCCGACAGGTTGAGTTCGCGGGCGCTCTTCTTGAAATATCGCTCCGACGCCCCTTCGACGCCATAAGCGCCGCCGCCGAAATAGACGCGATTGAGGTAGAGCGTGAGGATCTGCTCTTTCGAGTAGCGCGCTTCAAGCCAGATCGCGAGCAGCATTTCCTTGATCTTGCGCTGGATGGTGCGGTCGGGCTTCAGGAAGACGTTCTTCGCCAGCTGCTGCGTGATCGTCGAACCGCCCTGCACGACCGTGCCGGCGCGATAATTCTGGTAGAGGGCGCGAAAGAGGCCGATCGGGTCGATGCCGAAATGCCAGTAGAAGCGCTCATCTTCCGTCGCAATGACGGCTTCGGGCAAATAGCTCGGCAGGTCGGACAGCGCCACGCGTCCGCCGAGCAGATCGCCGCGATGGCTGAGCGCCTCTCCATCCGCCGCAAGGATCGAGAGTGAAGGCGTATGCGCGACATCGTAAAGGCCCGACGTATCGGGCAGCGTCATCGCGAAATAGAAGAGCAGCCCTCCGATGCCGATAGCGACCCAGAGCCCCAGAACGAGCGTCCAGTAGAAAAGGCTCCGGATTATGCCGCCGCCCGATTTGCGGTGGCGCGGTTCCGGCCGGTGTTCCAGGCGTTCGCGGCGGGGCGGGCGCTCCTCGCGATGGGAGGAGAGCGGCGGCACGGCGCGCATATGCGGATCGGCGCGCAGCACCATGCCTTTGACGGGAGACTTCTTCTGCGTGGATTTCGGTTTTGCGGCTTTCTTCGCAGGGCCAGCCCCTTTGGCGGGGCCTCCATGCGGAGGGCGGCGCAGATTGGCGTCGACCCCAATGCGCACCGGGCCGAGACCCGGCACGCGGCGCGTCATCCAACCGCCGTCATCATCGTCCCGGTCGTCGGGCGGGCCGCCTCTGCCTTTTCGCGATGACATATATGCCTTGCGGATCAGTTCACTGGCCGGTTTGGCCGCCGGAAGCCGCCCCGGAAACCACCGATGATTTGCACTCTCAAATTAGCAGCCGTTCGCCCGAGCGCCAAACCGGGGCGCGGGGCAGGGCGGTCATAAAGCCCAATCGGGGTCGAAATAGGGCAATGGCAAGGGCAAGGGCGCGGGCCCGCGCAGCGCTGGAAGGACCGGGAAGGACGTCCTGTCCTTCCCTACCCCCTCCGACAACCCGTCGCCTGCCGTCAGGCGACGAGACCTGTCGTCACGTTCGAGCTTGCCTGGTTGGCATAGCCACTCATCATCTGCTTCAGATAGGCCTCGATCTGCTTGGCAAAATCCGAAGAGGTGGAGCCAGTGGACGTGCTGCTGTCCGTGCTGTCGGAGTTGCTGCTCGAAGCCGAGGCCAGCACATCGGCAAGCGAGGTCGCGCTATCGCTCGTCGAGCTACCGTCCGTCGAGCTTGAATCCGACGCGCTTGAGGGTGGCGGAGGCGGCGGGGGCATGTCACCCGCGCGGCCAGGACCATGCGAGGCATCGAAGCTGCTCAACTCGTCCTTCGTCACCTGACCATCGCCATTGCTGTCGATCTGGCCGAATATCTCCTTGGCCTTGTCCGATACCGTGCCCGACGAGCCGTCAGGACCGGCCGCCGCGAATTCGGTGAGCGACAGCGAACTATCTCCATTCGTGTCGGCCTTCGAAATCAGATCCGACGCGCGGTCTGACGATCCCTGCTGCTGAAGCTGCAGAAGCGAGGAAGTGGTGCCGGTGGTGAGCTTGCTGAAATAGGCGCTGAATTCGTCGCCCGTCACCTTGCCGTCGCCGCTGGTGTCCATCGACTTGAAGAGCGCCTGCGCCTTCGACGTGTCGGCAGAATTTGCCGAACCGGAAGAGCTTGCCGAGCCGGTCGAGGTAAATTCGTCGATCGAAATCGAGCCGTCCGTGTTGGTGTCGGCCTTGGCAAACAGCATCTGCTGCAGCTGTTGCAGGTAGGAACTGCTTGATACGCCTGAGATTTGCATCGTGTTGACCTCATTTTTGCAAAAAAATGCGCCGTTCAAAAAACGACGGAGTCACGGCACCGCGCCGTTAACCCGGTATGTGCGGATGCAAACCGCGCACAGTGCAGTTTCAAACATTCGTTCGAGGACGTGGAGCGCGTGGGGCGACAGAATACGAAAGAGCGGTTGCTGGAAGCGGCGCGCGGGCTATTCGCCGAGCGCGGTTTTCACAATGCGACGGTGCGTGATATCGCGGCGCGAGCGAACACCAACCTCGCCTCGATCAATTATTATTTCCGGAGCAAGGACGATCTCTACCGCGAGGTGCTGAGCCATTCCTTCCGCAAGGCGGTCGACACGGACGATCTCGACGATATGCCTTCCGAAACCGGCAGCCGGGAAGATCGTCTGAGGCTTTTCATTCGCGGGCTCATCCCGCGATCCATGGAGGACGGGGAGAGCGCACAGCATATGCGCCTGCTCGCCTGGGAGATGTTGTCGCCGACAGGGGCGCTGGATCACATCGAGGAAACGGAAATCAAGCCGCATCTCGAACGCGCCAAGGAAGTGGTGCGTCCCTTCCTCGCGCCCGACATGCCCGCCGCCGATCTCGCCGCCGCGGCGCTGTGGCTCGTAGGCCAATGCCTGATCTTTCGCGGACTTGCCGAACGGGTGAGGCTGGGCTTCATGCCCATCCCGACCGAAAGCGATCAGGCCGAGCGCCTCGTCGCGCTCGTCACCGATCTCTCCCTCCGGGGCCTGACCTCGAAGTCGATCTGATCCTCAGATATCGAGGTTCGCGACGTTCAGCGCATTTTCGCGGATGAAGTCGCGGCGCGGCTCGACCACATCGCCCATCAGCTTCACGAAAAGATCGTCGGCATCGTCGAGTTCGCGGATCTTCACCTGGAGAAGCGAACGCGCTTCCTTGTCGAGCGTCGTTTCCCAGAGCTGCTCGGGGTTCATTTCGCCGAGGCCCTTGTAGCGCTGCATCGCAATGCCCTTGGAGCCCGCCGCGAAAACGGCATCGAGGAGCTGCGAAGGTGAGCGGATTTCGTGCGCGTCATCCTTACGGCGCAGCGTCGCCGCCCTCACATAGACTTCCTGCAAATGGCTCGTATAGGCATCGAGGCGCCGCGCATCGGCGCTGTCGATCAGCGGCGCGTCGATCAACACTTCCTCACGCACGCCACGCACGTCGCGATGGAACGAAAGGCCGCCATCCACCGTCACCTCGCCGACCCAGCCGCGCTCGGTTTCGTCGGAGAGAAGATCGAGACGCCGCGCGACATAGGCGGCTGCCTCCTTCGCATGCTCCGGCTCTTCGAGGGCCTTGGGCGTGAGGGCGCCGGCGATCGCCGCCTGCTCGACGACGAAATGCGGACATTTGGGCGGCAGGCCCTTGAGAATCTTTCGGATGCCGCGCGCCTTTTCGACGATCTCACGCAGATCCTCTCGCGAGCGCTGCATGCCGTCATGCAGCGTCAGCACCATGTCTTCGAGACCCGTCTCAACGAGATAGTCTTCGAGAGCGCTTTCGTTCTTGAGATAGGTCTCGGACGAGCCGCGGCGCACCTTGTAGAGCGGCGGCTGGGCGATATAGAGATGGCCGCGCTCAATGACCTCCGGCATCTGCCGGTAGAAGAAGGTGAGCAGCAGCGTTCGGATATGGGCGCCGTCGACGTCGGCGTCGGTCATGATGATGATCTTGTGGTAGCGCAGCTTCTCGACGTTGAAATCGTCGCGTCCGATGCCCGTACCAAGCGCGGTGATGAGCGTGCCGATTTCATTCGACGACAGCATCTTGTCGAAGCGCGCGCGCTCCACGTTGAGAATCTTGCCGCGCAGCGGAAGCACGGCCTGGTTCGCGCGCGCGCGGGCCTGCTTCGCGGAGCCGCCGGCGCTATCGCCCTCGACGATGAAGAGTTCGGACTTCGCCGGATCGCGCTCCTGACAATCGGCAAGCTTGCCGGGCAGGCTCGAAATATCGAGCGCGCCCTTGCGCCGCGTGAGCTCGCGCGCCTTGCGCGCGGCTTCGCGGGCGGCGGCCGCCTCGACGACCTTGTTCACGACCGTCTTCGCATCGCCCGGATGCTCTTCGAGCCATGTCGTCAGCGCCTCGTTGACGAGGCTTTCGACCACGGGACGCACTTCGGACGAGACGAGCTTGTCCTTCGTCTGCGACGAGAATTTCGGATCGGGTACCTTGACCGACAACACGCAGGTGAGGCCTTCACGCGCGTCGTCGCCGGTGAGCGAAACCTTTTCGCGCTTCGCAATGCCACTCTCATTCGCGTAATTGTTGATGACGCGCGTGAGCGCACCGCGGAAGCCCGCGAGATGCGTGCCGCCGTCGCGCTGCGGAATGTTGTTGGTGAAGCAGAGCATGTTCTCGTGGTAGCTGTCGTTCCACCACATGGCGAGCTCGACCGTGATGCCGTCGCGCTCCGCCTTGAGATAGATCGGCGCCGCGATCAGTGGCGTCTTGATGCGGTCGAGGAAACGCACGAATTCCGCGAGACCGCCTTCATACATCAGATGCAGCGTCTTCGGCTCGACGCCGCGCACGTCGGACAGGTCGACCTTGACGCCAGAATTTAGGAAGGCGAGTTCGCGCAGGCGATGCTCAAGCGTGCCATAGTCGAATTCGGTCTTGGTGAATGTTTCCGCAGACGGATGAAAGGTGATTTCCGTGCCGGTACGCGGCTTGCCTTTCTCGTCGAGACCCCCATCTCCCACGACCGCGAGCGGCGCGACGGGCACGCCATGCTCGAAGCGCATGCGGTGTTCCTTGCCCTGACGCCAGATGCGCATTTCGAGCCAGTCCGACAGCGCGTTGACGACGGAGATGCCGACGCCGTGAAGGCCACCCGAAACCTTGTAGGAATTCTGGTCGAACTTACCGCCCGCATGAAGCTGGGTCATGATGACTTCGGCAGCCGACACGCCTTCGCCCTTGTGGATCTCAGTCGGAATGCCGCGGCCGTTATCGGCAACGGTGACCGAGCCGTCGGCGTTGAGGCGAACGAAAACCGTGTCGCAATGGCCGGCCAGCGCTTCGTCGATCGAATTGTCGACGACCTCATAGACCATGTGATGAAGGCCCGAGCCGTCATCCGTGTCGCCGATATACATGCCGGGGCGTTTACGCACCGCGTCGAGGCCCTTCAGGACCTTGATCGATTCCGCGCCGTATTCTTCCGGGCTGCTATTGGGAGACATGCATATTCCTCAGATCTTTGTTCCGGCGTTCACCGGTCTCAGTTCAATTGCGTGACGGCGCCGCGCTTCACGTCGAAACATTGCGCAGCCGGCCCAAGCGCCGCGAAGAGCATGGGGTCGGTCCCCGTCATGAAGGCCTGAAGGCCCAGCGCGACGATCTCGTCGAAAAGCGCGCGGCGGCGCTCCTCATCGAGATGGGCGGCGATCTCGTCGAGCAGCAGCAGCGGCGCGCGGCCTTGCGCGGCGAGAAGGCGGGCGTTGGCCAGCACGATGCCGATGAGCAGCGCCTTCTGCTCGCCGGTCGAGCAAAGCCGCGCCTCGCGATCCTTCGCCCTGTGGCGCACCAGAAGGTCCGAACGATGCGGGCCTTCGAGCGTGCGCCCGGCGCCCGCGTCCCGCGCACGAGAGGCGGCAAGGCGGCGGATGAAATCGTCTTCGACATCGACGGCGGGCTTTTCCGCCAGCGCCTCTTCGAGCGTGCCTTCGAGCGCGATGTCGGCGCGCGGGAAATGCGCTTCGCTCGACGCGTCGATCGCGCCGCGCAAGCGAGCCAGCGTCTCGACGCGGGCAGCGGCGATGGCGACGCCATGTTCGGCCATCTGTTCTTCGAGGCCGCCAAGCCAGGACTCGTCCATCACGCCATCGGCGAGCAGCCTGTTGCGCTCGCGCAGTACGCGCTCATAAGCGTTGACCCGCGTGCCATGAGCGGGATCGAAGCCCATCACCAGCCGGTCGAGAAAGCGGCGGCGCTCGCCCGCGCCCTCGACGAAGAGGCGATCCATGGCGGGCGTGAGCCAGACGACACGGAGATGCGCGCCCAGAGCTCCCGCGCCCGAAGCGTTCGCGCCGTCGATTCTGACCGCGCGGGAGCGCGCGGCTTCCGCGCCCGGCGCAATGCCGGTGCCGATGCGGACCGGGCCTTCGGGCGTCTCGATGGTGGCGGCAACCGCCCATCCGCCCGCGCCGCCGTCGCGCGCGATTTCGGCATAGGCCGCACCGCGCAGGCCACGGCCCGGCGAGAGAAGCGAAACCGCTTCGAGAAGGTTCGTCTTGCCCGCGCCGTTCTCGCCGGTCAGCACCACGGGCCGGCCATCGAGATCTATCTCGGCCCGCGCATAGGAGCGGAAATCAGTGACGACGAGGCGGCTCAGCCAGTTCGCCCGGGTATCGGCCGCGCGCGGAGAGGCCTTCGTTCCAAAGGAGCTTGGAGCGCCGGTGTCGCCACTGATCGCAAACCTCTCACCCGTGCGGGCCAACAATTCGTTCCGTTCCTTACACGCGCCCTCTGCGCGTCCTACACGCGCATCGGCATCAGCACGTAGATCGCCTTTTCGTCGTCGCTGTCGCGCACGAGCGTCGGCGAACCGGAATCAGCCAGCGCGAAGGTGGCTTCGGCACCGTCGAGCTGCCCGGTGATGTCGAGCAGGTAGCGGGCGTTGAAGCCGATTTCGAGCGGCGTGCTCGAATAGGAGACCGAGAGCTCCTCGGTCGCGCTGCCAGAGTCCGGGTTCGTTACCGAGAGCGTGAGCTTGCCCTCGTCGAGATTGAGCTTCACCGCGCGCGACTTCTCGGTCGAGATGGTCGAGACGCGGTCCACGGCCTCGGCGAAACGCTTGCCGTCGACTTGCATGACCTTGTCGTTATCGGCCGGGATGACGCGGCCGTAATCGGGGAAGGTGCCGTCGATGAGCTTCGAGGTGAGCACCACGCCGCCGAATTCAAAGCGGATCTTGGTTTCCGAGACGCCAACCGAGATCGTGCCCGCATTGCCCTCCAGAAGCTTCTGGAGTTCGAGCACGGTCTTGCGCGGCACGATGACGCCCGGCATGCCGGACGCGCCTGCGGGGAGATCGTGATCGACCTGGGCGAGGCGGTGCCCGTCGGTCGCCACGGCGCGCAGCACACCCGCCTTGCCGCTCTCGACGGCATGGAGATAGATGCCGTTCAGGTAGTAGCGCGTCTCTTCGGTCGAGATCGCGAAGCGCGTCTTGTCGATCAGGCGGCGCATGGCCTCGGCCGGCAGGTCGAAATGATGCGGCAGCTGGCCTGCGGCCATGGCCGGGAAATCCTCCTGCGGCAGCGCTTGGAGGGCGAAGCGCGAGCGCCCGGCGGTAAGCTGGAGGCGGCCCTCGTCGGCGCCGGTCGAAAGCTCGACCTGTGCCCCGTCGGGCAGCTTCCTCACGATGTCGTAAAGCGTGTGAGCCGGCGCCGTGGTGCCGCCCTTCTGCGCCACATCGGCGTCGATCGACTCCACCACCTCGATGTCGAGATCGGTCGCCGTGAGGCTCAGCTGTCCGTCCTCGGCCTTGATGAGGACGTTGGACAGGATCGGAATGGTGTTCCGCCTCTCCACGACCGATTGCACATGGTTGAGAGACTTGAGGAGCGCGCCCCGTTCGATCGTGATCTTCATGGTCTCTCTTCGGTCCCCCGTTTGGGCGCTAAGCCCTTGCCCTGATGGCCGCTAAGGCTCGTCTGCAGCGGACCCGGACCCCGGCGGCAACGTATCCCCTGAGGTGGCGCGCCTTTGGCCGAAAGCATGGCCGGAGCGTCCTGTCCGTTCGGGAACCCGCAAAACCGGGGGTCGGAAGAGGCGCCGGGAGGGACCTTCGGCCCCCGCCTGCCTGCCTCCCGGCGAATGCCGGAAATCCGCAGAAAATCATTCGCAGAAGTATAGCAGATCGTCCGCGCGATGCACGTCTTTCAGCACGGGAATCCTCCCGCCAAAGATGGCTGAATCGCCTGATTCCGCAGGGGGTTAGGGGGAGGGGTTGCGCCGCTCAGCTTGCCCCGTTGCCGCCCTCGAGCATCCGCCGCAGCAGATCGACATCCTCGTCCATGCCGCTGTCGGCTGCACGCAACTCGTCGATCTTGCGGACGGCATGGATCACCGTCGTGTGGTCGCGGCCGCCGAATTTGCGGCCGATCTCAGGCAGCGACCGGGTGGTAAGCTGCTTGGAGAGATACATGGCCACCTGACGGGGGCGCGCCACGGCGCGGGCCCGGCGGGCGGAAAGCATGTCGGCGAGGCGGACGTTGTAATATTCGGCCACGCGGCGCTGGATTTCCTCGATGGTGATCTTGCGGTCGTTGCAGCGCAGGAGATCGCGCAGCACATCCTGAGACATGTCGAGCGTGATCGGGCGGCCGACCAGCGAGGCATAGGCGACGACGCGCTTCAACGCGCCTTCGAGCTCGCGGACATTCGAGACAATGCGATGCGCAAGAAATTCCAGCACGCCGTCAGGGATCGTCACCGGCCCGTTGCGGCTCGCCATTTCTTCGGCCTTGGCCTGAAGGATGCCGAGGCGGAGCTCATAGTCGGTCGGATGGATGTCGGCGGCGAGGCCCCAGCCGAGGCGCGAGCGGATGCGCTCCTCGATGCCTTCGAGATCGGAAGGCGAACGGTCGGCCGAGATGATGACCTGGCGATTGTGATCGATCAGCGCATTGAAGGTGTGGAAGAACTCCTCCTGCGTGGAATCCTTGCCGGAAATGAACTGCACGTCGTCGATCATCAGCACGTCGACGGTGCGGAACTGCTGCTTGAAGGCCATCGTGTCCTTGAAGCGGAGCGCGCGGACGAACTGGTACATGAATTTTTCAGCCGACAGATAGAGCACCTTGCGCTCGGGCTGACGGCGGCGGATTTCCCAGGCGATCGCATGCATGAGATGCGTCTTGCCAAGGCCGACGCCGCCATAGAGAAACAGCGGATTGAAGCTCACATCCGTCGCCTCGGCGACGCGGCGCGCGGCGGCATGCGCAAGCTCGTTCGATTTGCCGACGACGAAAGCGTCGAAGGTGAAACGCGGGTCGAGCGGCGCGCCGACGCCCGCATCCTCGAATCCCTGTGGAATGGAGGGCGCCGCCTGAACCGCCGGCGCCTTCGCCGCGACCTGCCGTTCTTCGACCTCACGCGGCGCGACGGCTTCGCGGGGCGCCTGATCCTGCGCGACACGGGCGTCGCGCTCGAGCGCATTGCCGCCACGCGCCTGAACCAGCACTTCCACCCGCGTCAGGCTCGCATCCTCTTCACGCCAAAGCGTCGAAAGGCGTTCCTCGTAATGCGAGATCAGCCAGTTGCGGATGAAACGCGTCGGCACGGCGAGCAGAACGCGATCGCCTTCGACGCCGATGAGCTCGATCTGCTTGAACCAGCTGTTGAACGTTGCCTCGCCCAGCTCGGCATGCAACCGGGCGCGGACGCGCCGCCAAAGCTCGCCAAGGCTCTGAGCCGGACGGCCGGCATGATCTGTCCTCGTCGCCAGCACATCACCCGCGTTGAGATAGGAAGAATTTGTAGCCGAAGCCAGCTTGTTTTCGTTCACGGCATCTACCCCTCGTCCACATCCCGGCTCCGCAGGTCACCGGAATTTCGAACCGGATGTCCCCGATCCGGTTCAGCCTCGTCGCCTCCATGCCGGTCCGCCATACCGGCCCGACAAGTCTCCTCGAATTCTTTCAGCTCTGTATCCAGGGTAGTCCGGACGCCTTCCAGCCATTGCTCCGGCCCCGGTGGCGATCCGCGTCGAGATTGCCCTCGAAGCCGCCGTCGATGTTGTAGCACCGGGTGAAGCCTTCGCCGGTCAGTGCAATTGCCGCAGCCTTGCTGCGCGCCCCCGAGCGGCACAGGAAGAGCACGGGTTCCGACTTTCGCTCCGCACCGAGCGCGCCGACGACGTCGGACACGAATGAGGGATTGGGCGTCATGGCGGGAAAGACCTGCCATTCGGCGAGCAGCGGCTCCTTGCCGGCCGCCGCCAGATCGACGAGGCCGACAAAGGACCATTCCGCGCGCGTGCGGACGTCGACCAGGATGGCTTGCGGATTTTCCGACAGGACGCGCCATGCCTCCCCGGCCGACACGTCGCCGGCGTAGTTGGACGGCACTTCGCCAAGGATCCGGGGCATCACATCTTCAGCGGCCTTGCCCGACATCCTCAGCTCTCTCCCTTGCATTCGCTCGCGCATTCGGCGGTCGCGGAGAACAGCTCTCCTCGCGGCGGTAATCCCTTAGCGGATTTCCACCATGCCGTCACGCATAACTGTCTGGATACTTTTGGTCGCCCGGAACGGCGCAACCGAATACTGTATTTCGCTGTCTCTTTATTGAGAAACAACAGTATTCATTGGCCACCCCGAGGTTAACAACCATACTCGTCGGGGCTGGAGGTGGCAAGCGGAAGAATCGGCGGCGTCAAAAAAAGTTCGTGCCAGCGACGCGTAAGCAACGCATCCGGCGGATGCGCGTGTGCGAAATTCGAACACGCTGCAATGCACGAAGCCATGCCGGAAAAATTTCGCAATGATGGTCGTGGGTTGCGCGCGAGCTGCGCATGAGTTGCGCCATCGCGACTTCGCAAACGCGAATGCATCTGGCGCACAAGCACTTGTGGTCCGCGCGAACCAATGCGCAACGACATCGCAAAACGCGAAATGAAAAAGCCCGCGACGTTCGCGGGCTTCAAACATCTGCGCATATTTTGCGCAGTCGACTCGCTCATGAATGCGCTTGATCAGTCGCGAGCGATCAGGCGCCAAGCGCTTTCACACGCGCCGCGAGACGCGACACTTTGCGCGAAGCGGTGTTCTTGTGAACGACGCCCTTCTGCGCCGAGCGCATGATCTCGGGCTGCGCTTCCTTCAGCGCGGCGGCGGCGGCGGCCTTGTCGCCGCTGGCGATCGCTTCCTCGACCTTGCGGATGTAGGTGCGCATGCGCGACCGGCGATCCTTGTTGACCTCGGTACGTGCCGCGATCTTGCGGATCGCCTTTTTTGCGGAGGGAGTATTCGCCATCGATCTTGGACCTTTGCCTCGCCGGACATCCCGCGATGCCGGCGTAAATTTCATACTGGACCGCGAGACACCGATCGTTCGGTGACAAAGTTCCGGCCAAAGGGGCCTCGCGCCTTTTGAAAGAACCGAACCTGCGCCTCGGGCACGGACCCTGCTCTTTGAGAGCGGGGGTTATACGCGGGGGCAATCCCTGCGTCAACAGAGTCGA
>DAIEIL010000087.1 GCA_027352645.1 Rhodobiaceae bacterium
CTCGTTCACTTCACGATTCTCAGGCCGCCAGAGAAGCAGGACGGCACGCCGATCAACGAGCTCTCGCTTATCGCATTTCCAACGCGCGAGCTTTTCGTCGACAAGCTCGATGAGTTCGATCTCATCATTTTCGACCGCTTCAAGCGTCAGGGCATCCTGCCGCTCGAATATCTGTCGAACATCGCACGCTATGTCGAGGATGGCGGCGCCGTGCTCGACGCGGCGGGCCCTGCCTTCGCATCGCCCTACTCGCTCTATCGCACACCGCTTGCCGCCGTCCTGCCCGCGCAGCCGACCGGCGAAGTGACGCTTGGCGGATTCAAGCCGGAAATAACGGAGACGGGGCGCAAGCATCCCGTCACCGCCGATCTTCCCGGAGCGGAGGGTACGAACCCGAAATGGGGCCGCTGGTTCCGCGTCATCGACAGCAAGGTCGATCGCGGCGAGGTGCTGATGAGCGCGCCCGGCGGCCGTCCCCTGATGGTGCTCGACCATGCGGGCAAGGGCCGCGTGGCGCAGCTTCTTTCCGACCAGACATGGCTCTGGTCGCGCGGCTATGAAGGCGGCGGACCTCAGGCGGAATTGCTGCGCCGCCTCGCCCATTGGCTGATGAAGGAGCCGGACCTCGAGGAAGAAAACCTCGCCGCCTCGATGGAAGGCGCCACGCTCGCCGTCAAACGCCGCACCATGGAGGATGCGACGCCGCCCGCGGAGGTGACGCTGCCTTCCGGCAAGGTCGTGGAACTCGCGCTTGAAAAGACGGCGCCGGGCCGCTTCGAAGGCCGCATGGCGGCAAAGGAACTCGGCCTTTATCGCGTGGCGCAAGGCGGGCTCAACGCGGTGACGGCGGCCGGTCCGCTCAATCCGAAAGAATTTTCTGACGTGCGGGCGACCGATGCCGTTCTGAAGCCCATCGCGAGCGCGACGGGCGGCGGCACCTATTGGGTTGGCGAGAACGCCACCGACACGCCGCAGGTGCGCGGCGTACGCCCCGATCATGACGCTGCGGGCGACGATTGGATCGGCCTCAGGCGGAACGAGCAATATCTCGTCAACGCCGTGCATCAGGTGCCGCTGCTCTCCGGCCCCATCGCGCTCATTCTGATCCTCGGCGCACTGGCTCTTGCCTGGCGGCGCGAAGGCCGCTGAAGGCCGTCAGTTGACGATCAGGCGGCCGCCATTGCGCGCTCGACTTCCGCAACGATGATCCTTGCAACATCCGCAGGTGCGGAAAGCAAGGGCGCATGGCCGGTTTCGAGCGTCGCGACGCGCGCACCGGGCAATAGCTCCTGCATCCGCCGCTGCGCCGCCAGCAGAACAGACCTGTCGCCCAGCGCCTCGACATAGAGGCGAGGCACCTGGCCGAAGCGTTCCGATGTCAGGTGCGGCGTCAGCACGAGACCGCCGAGAGGCTGCAGCACAAGCTGCGTGAAGGCCCAATCCGCAAGATCGGCTGGGGCGTCGTGATAGAAGATTTCGCGCGCGCCTTCCTTCGACACGGCGCAAACCGTGCGGTCGGCGTTCCAGACGAGATGCGGCCAGATACCGTCGATGCCGCACTCCTCGCCAAGCTCGGACGTGATGTCGCTGAAGCTCTTTCCGTCCGGCGGCATGATCCCGGCGATCAGGATGAGCCCACGCACCCGCTCGGGATCGTTCTCGGCCACCTGACAGGCAACCGTCGCGCCGCCGCTATGACCGACGACGAAGGCGGGCTCGTCAAGCGCGCGAAGAACATCTCCGACATGCGCCGCATATAGATCGAGCGAAATCTCTTCGGTCGGTGACGGCGCCACCATGGGCAGGTCGACGGCGTGAACCTCGAAGCCCGCCGCCTCAAGATGCGGCCGCACCAGATTCCAGGCCCAGCTTCCCTGCCAGGCCCCATGTATCAACACCAGATGCTGCTTCATGTCAGTAGGTCGCTGCGAAGCAATCGCGCAGATGCTGCTCGACGGTGATGGGAAGATATTTCGAGGGGTTCGCCTCATCGGCGCAACCCGGCAGGCAATCGACAACATAGTCTGGATGCCCGTCGAAGAAATAGGGCAGCGAATAACGCGCCTTGCCCGATGTATTGATGACGCGATGCAGGTTCGAGCGGTACCGATCGTTGGTCCAGCGGGCGATCATGTCGCCGAGATTCACCACAAAGCTTCCGGGGATCGGCGGTGCGTCCACCCAGCCGCGCACGGGGTCCTTCACCTGCAACCCGCCTGAATCGTCCTGCATCAGCAGCGTCACGCCGCCGAAGTCCGTATGCGCGCCGCAGCCGATTTCCCCCTCCCGCGCCGTGACGGGCTGCGGCGGGTAATAGAGAAGGCGCTGCACGCTCACCGGATCGCGGTTGAAATCATCGAAGAAATCTTCCGGCAATCCGCGCGTCTGGGCGATGCCGCTCATCAGCAGGCGCGCAAGCCGCTCCATCTCGCTGGAATAGGCGTTCATCGTCTCCTTGAAACCCGGCAGTCCCCCGGGCCACTGGTTCGGCCCGCGATTATACTGTCCGGCCACGACACAGGGATGATCCAGCGGATAGTCGACGCCCATCAGGAAGCTTTCCTTGAGATCGGGAAGCGTGCCGGGATCGAGCGTCTGAAGGCCGGGCACTTCATAGCCGCGGTTCTGCGTCAGCGAGTGCGCCACATCAAGCGCCGCCTTCTCTTCCATAGGCTTGTCGAAGAACTGCCTGGCGTAATCGAAGGTGCGATCGATCAGCTCCTGCGGCACGCCATGGCCGACAAGATAGAGAAAGCCCTTGTCCACACATGCGGCCTTGAGCTTGGCGATGGCCGCGGCACGAAGCTGCAGATCGGGCGACGCGAGCTCGGAAGCGTCAACAATAGGAAGCGCGGGGGCGTCGATTTCGACCGTCAGCATGGGAGGGCTCGCGAAAATACTGGACCTGATCCAAGCCTACGTCCCGCCACACGATGCCAAAAGAAGAGAAAAAAGGACAGCTTGATGCCAAAACAGCATCAGCGCTTATGGGCCGGGTCCGCCTCGGCGCGTTTTGCCAACTCCTCGGCCAGAAGACCGAGCAGAACATCCGCCGCGACGGGCAATGAGCGTCCGGCGCGGACATACACACCCAGATCGCTCAGCACGAAGCGCTTGGCATGAACGAGCGGGATGTGGAGAAACCGCTTTTCGCGCAGCTCGCGCTCAACGCCGAAACGCGTCTGGAACGCGATGCCCACGCCCAGCTCCGCGAGCCGCTTCGTCAACGCGATCGAGTTCGACACCACGGTCTTGCGCACCGGCGCCGAACGCGCCATCAACGGTTCGAGCGCGCGATAGATCGAGAGGTCGGGCTTGGCCAGAAGCGCCGGATAGGCGCTGCATTCGGAAAAGCTCACCGTCTTGTGCTTCTTCAGCGGATGGTTGCGGGGCATGATCGCGCCGAGAACGAAGCGCCCCACCGCCACCTGCCGCAACGCCCGGTCATGCGGCAGGTCGAAAGCAACGCCGATGTCCGCCTCGCCTTCGGCCACCGCCTCCGCGATGGCGCCCGAGCCCATGCTGGTAATGCCGATGGTGATGCGGGGATATTGCTTGTTCAGCCGCTCGATGACGGTCGGCAGGAAATCCGTCGCCAGCCCTTCGACGGCGGCGATCTCCACATGGCCGATGCGAACGCCCTTCAGCGCCTCGAGTTCGGAGCGCGTGCGCTCGGCGTCCTGAAGCACCTCGATGACATGGCGGCTCAACACCTCGCCTGCCGCCGTCAGCTTCAAGCCGCCGGGCAAGCGCTCGAAGAGCGGCATTCCAATCTCTTCCTCGAGCCGCAATATCTGCCGGTTGACAGCCGACGAAGCGACGTTGAGCTGGCGCGCTGCCTCGCGGATGGAGCGGCAACGCCGGACGACATCGAAATAAAGGAGAGCGGAGGAATGAAGACGCAAGGAACACCCGAATGCCGAAACCGTTTTCCAATCATACATCGTGAAGGCGAATGACGGGACGTTCACTTGCGCGCCGGGTGGTTTCCGCCTAGTTTCGCGATGTTATAATATTACAAAGCCCGAAGCCCATCATGCAGAGCCACGAGGCGGAAACGCCGGTTCCCAGTTTTTCCGTGCTTGGCGCCAGCCTTTGGCAGAGGCTCGCCGTCGCGCTTGGCGCCGCCGGCTTTCTCTGGCTGGCCGTCTGGTGGGCTTTCTGATGTGCGGCGTCATCGACATTGCGGACCTGACCGTCGCCTATGACCGGCGGCCCGCCGTGCACCACGTAAGCGGCAGCTTCGCGCGCGGAAGCCTCACCGCCATCGTCGGGCCGAACGGCGCAGGCAAGTCGACACTCATCAAGACCATCGTCGGGCTGATGCATCCGAGCACGGGACGGGTCGAGCGCCACGGGCTCGGCCGGCGGGACATCGCCTATCTGCCTCAGCAGGCGGACATCGACCGCAGCTTTCCCATCAACGTCGCGGACACGGTGGCGCTTGGCCTCTGGAACGAGACCGGCCTCTGGGGCGCCATCAAGCCGAAGGGCTGGAACCGCGTCGCCGACGCGCTGGCGCATGTGGGCCTCGAAGGCTTCGGCCATCACCCCATCGCCGCGCTTTCGGCCGGACAGTTCCAGCGCGTTCTTTTCGCCCGGCTGCTTTTGCAGGATGCGCCCGTCATCCTGCTCGACGAGCCCTTCGCGGCGATCGACGAGCGCACCACCGCCGACCTTCTCGCCATCATCCAGCATTGGCATGAGGCGGGGCGCACCGTCATCGCCGTGCTGCACGACATGGAGCAGGTGCGCCATCATTTTCCGCAAACGCTGCTCCTTGCGCGTGAACTCATCGGCTGGGGGCCGACGTCGCAAGTGCTGACCGACGACGCGCTGCGCCGCGCCCGTGCGCTCGCGCAAGGCTGGACAAACAACCATAATCATCTGGCAGGACACGCGGCATGAGCCTCTACGCCACAGCCATCGCGCCCTTCGCCGATTACGGCTTCATGCGCCGCGCCCTCGTCGCCTGCCTCGCGCTGGCGCTCGGCTCCGGGCCCATCGGCACTTTCCTCGTTCTGCGCCGCATGAGCCTGATGGGCGATGCCATGAGCCATGCGATCCTTCCGGGCGCCGCCATCGGATTTCTGGTCGCGGGCCTTTCGCTCTGGGCAATGTCCGTGGGCGGCCTCGTCGTCGGCCTCGCGGTCGCGCTTCTTGCCGGCATCGTCAGCCGCGCGACGTCCCTGCGCGAGGATGCAAGCCTTGCGGGCTTCTATCTCATCAGCCTCGCGCTCGGCGTTCTCATCGTCTCGACGCGCGGCTCCAATGTCGATCTTCTTCACGTCCTCTTCGGCAGCATTCTCTCGGTGGACGATCAGGCGCTGCTGCTCGTCGCCTCGATCTCGACGCTGAGCCTCGTCGCGCTGGCCTTCATCTATCGGCCGCTCGTCGTCGAATGTTTCGATCCGGGGTTCCTGCGCGCAGTGGCGGGCCGGGGCTCGCTCTATCACGTGGTCTTTCTGGTGCTTGTCGTGCTGAACCTCGTTGCCGGCTTCCAGGCGTTGGGCACCTTGATGGCGGTCGGCCTGATGATGCTGCCTGCCGCTGCGGCGCGTTTCTGGGCAAGTGCCGTCTGGTCGCTCGCCGCGCTATCGGCGTTCATCGCCTTCGTGTCAGGCTGGGCGGGCCTTCTCGTCTCTTACAATTTCAACCTGCCCTCCGGCCCCGCTATCATCCTGACGGCTGGAGCCGTCTATAGTTTCTCGATCGTCTTCGGCCGCCACGGAAGCCTTCGCAACCGCTACTTCCCCGGCGCGCATTTCCACAATTGACGCGGACGCCCGTCATGAAAAAGCTCTTCGGCCTCGCCGCGATCCTGCTCTCGCTCACAGCCATGCCGGCCGCGGCGCGCGAGTTGAATGTCGTCGCGAGTTTCAGCGTGCTCGGCGATATCGTCGCCCGTGTGGGCGGCGACAAGATCTCGCTCACCGTGCTGGTCGGCCCCGATGGCGACGCGCATACGTTCGAGCCGAGCCCGAAGGATGCAAAGGCGGTCGCCCACGCGGATCTCGTCGTCGTCAACGGGCTCAATTTCGAGCCATGGATGGACAAGCTCGTCGCCGCATCGGGCTATAAAGGCCGCGTCGCGGTCGCGAGCAGGGGCATCGTTCCCCGCGAAATGGTCGAGCATGGCCGCACCATCCCCGACCCTCATGCATGGCAGGATCTCGCCAATGGCGCGGTCTATGTCCACAACGTCGCCGCCATGCTCAAGGCCGCCTCGCCGGAAAACGCCGCCACGTTCGAAGCGAACTCGGCCTCGCTCTCCAAGGAAATTGCCGACCTCGACCGCTGGACGCATGACGAGATCAGCTCCGTGCCGCGGCAGAAGCGGGTCGTCATCACGACGCATGACGCCTTCGGCTATTTCGACGCGGCCTATGGCGTGACATTCAAGGCGCCCGAGGGCCTCA
>DAIEIL010000092.1 GCA_027352645.1 Rhodobiaceae bacterium
CCATCGGCAATTTCCACGCCTATTACGATCTCTCGCGCCTCGACGTCGCTGGCTATTACGTGCAGCGCGTCGAGGATTTGTCCGCCGCCTTCCTCGGCCATGACGCAAAGCCCGTAAGCGAACTCGCGGCATCGGGCGCGAAGGCGGTGCTGGTTCTGCTGTTCGATGCGGACAGGGTGCTGGCGCCCATGCGCCATCTCTTTCCGAAGGATGCGCGCATTGCGACGCTCGACGAGATGCGTCTTCCCGACGACATGCTCACCAACAGGTCGAACTATCTCGACCCGATGAACTTCGCCACGAACTTCGCGCTGATGCGCGAGACGGACGGCATTCACACCCGCGTGGGCAGCGCCAATTACTGGTCGCTCCACGGCGCGGAGAATCCCGAACTCTGGCTCTGCCTTTTCGGCGAGGATGGCGAAGAACTCGCCGAGTGGCGCGAGCCGCTGCCAGCCGCAGGCGCGCCCTTCGCCATCGACAGCGCCGAAGTGCGCCACCGTTTCGGCCTTGGCGACTTCACCGGCTCGCTCTTCATCCACGCCGTGCGCATCAAGGGCCATGACGTTATCAAATATGCGCTCGACACCTATGGCGAAAACGGCAATGCGCTGACCTGCAGCCACGACGCCAATGCATGGCCCGCCGACTACTATGCCGGCATGCCCGCGGGCGAGGAGGATGAGAGCGTCACGCTCTTCATCCAGAACTCGCATCCCATGCCCATTCCGCCGCGCTCCATCGGCCTCAACATAATGGGCGCGCAGGATGTCTCATGGTTCGAGGACGAGATCGCGCCCTTCGCGACGCGCGCCATTTCCGTCGACGACCTTCTGCCTCAGGCCAGATGGCCCGATCAGGTGGAAATCGTGGCGGGGCGCTATTTCGTCCGTCCTCGCTATGAAGTGAAACGCGCGCAAGGCCAGCGCCGCATCGCGCATGCCAATGTCGAGCGCACCGACCTGAAGCCCAATCCGGCTCTTGCCTCGCTCGGCAAGGTCATGGGCAAGGGCTACATCATGCCGCTGCCCGTTCTGCCGCGCGACGAATTCAACAGCGTCATGCTGCCGACGCCGATGGCGACCGGGCAGAGCGAGTTGCCGATCTGCGCCGAACTTATCGATGCATCCGGCGCCCTCGTCGCCTCGCGCTATCTCGGCCGCATCCAGCGCCGCGACAGTGTGGAGATCGACGTCGAAGGCTGGATCGCCGACGAAGCGTTGAAGCTTCCTTCCGGCTACGGCCATGTCGAGTTTCTTTACGACTTCCGCGATGGCGGCGAAGGCGATGGCTGGCTCCATGCGCTTGGCCGCTTCGAGCAGAAGTCGAGCGGGCATCGCGCCGAGACGATCTTCGGCGCCCATATCTACAACACCGGCGTCATCTACAAGGACGAGCCCCAGTCCTATACGAACAAGCCGCCGGGATTGACGACGCGCCTCTTCCTGCGCCTCGGCTCGGACGGGCTCGATACGATCTGCCATCTGATCTATCCCGCCTCGACGCCGTGGCATGCAAAGAGCTCGACGCTGCTCATCCTGCATGACGCCGAAGGCAAGCCCATCGCCGAAAAGCCCATCGAGATCGCCTGCGGCGGCTCGCGCTTCTGGCGCCTGTCGGAAATGTTCTCGAAGGATGAGCGCGAGGCCATGGGCGGAGCGGGCTATGTGATCGTGCGCGACACGACCTGCCGCCTCTTCGGCTTCCACGGCCTCACCAACGGCACGAAGAGCTTCTGCCTCGACCACATGTTCGGGTTCTGAGGCGTGTGTGCTATGCGAAAGCCGGTTCCGGTCCACGAAGCATATGGAAGCTGGGCCGCAAGCTATGACAGCGACGTCAACCTCACCCGGGATCTCGACGCGGAATTGCTGCGCGAGGCGGACCTCCAGCTCGACGGCGCTTTCGTTGTCGAGTTCGGCGCCGGCACCGGCAAGAACACAGCCTATCTCGCGACGCGTGCTTCGCGCATCATCGCGCTCGATTTCTCAGCCGGTATGCTCGAGCGGGCCCGCGCTCGCATCCCGCATGGCCTTGTCCAATTTGTCGAGCACGACATCACGCAGACATGGCCGATCGCGGACGGCGTGGCCGACATCGTGGTCGGCAATCTCGTGCTGGAGCACATTGCCGATCTGACGCCGGTCTTTTCGGAGGCCAGCCGCGTTCTCCGATCGGGCGGCGTTCTCTACATCTGCGAACTCCACCCTTACCGCCAGCTGCGCGGGACGGCGGCGCGCTTCGACAATCAGAGCGGCGCCTTTCTCATTGAGGCATATGTTCACATGACCGCGGAATATGTGCGTGCTGGCCTCGCCGCAGGCTTCGAGATTGCGGCCATGCAGGAGCCAATGGACAAGGCGTCGGATGGCGAGACGATCCCGCAAATCCCGCGCCTGCTCCAGATCACATTCCGCACACGATAGGACGCGAGGCCGAAGGCCTGCACATTTCAGGTTCTCCGCTTGCCGGAGATTCCGGCGACTATGACGCCCCGGCCAAACTCACTATATGTCTCGCCGGGCCAACGGCACGAAGAGCTTCTGCCTCGACCACATGTTCGGCTTCTGACTGGAAGCCCTCCGTCCTCGGACAGCGCCGCGCGGCTGACAACCGCGCGGCGTTTTTGTCTTTGTCGCCACAAGACAAGTATTGGCGCGGCCGCCTACCCTCTATAGCGTTGACCTCCAAGATTCTTTGCCTTTATTGCAAAGTAAAACTTTCGTTTTTCTGGAGGCGGCGATGCAAAAGAGGCGCGTTCTTTATGTCGTTCACGAATTTCCTCAAATATCGCAGACCTACATCTTCAACGAGATTCTAGCGCTCGAGCCCGACTACGAGATTCGCGTCGTCGCGATCAAGGAAACCGACATTGCCATCGACACCGATCGCAAGGCGGAGATAACCAAAAGCCTCAGCCGCATCGGTGAGATCATCGAGGAGTTCAAGCCGGACGTCCTGCATTCACACTACGTGTTGCATGGCCCCATGATGCTGAAACTCGCCGAGCGCTATGGCATCCCCTTCACGATCCGCGGCCATTCCTTCGACGTGCTCTCCCGCCCGTCGCGCCCGCGGCTCTTCAAGCGCCTTGGGAAAATGCTTCGGGGCGAACCTGAAATCTGGGTTCCCTATCAGGAGCACGGTTCGACGACATTCAATTCGCCGCTCTGCCTCGGCGTTCTGCTCTTTCCGTTTCAGCGCCCGATGCTCGAAGCGGCTGGTGTGCGCCCCGAGAAGATTTTCGACTGCTTTCCCGTCGTTGATTTCGATCTCTTCTACAATCGCGAGCCCAATGGCGATGCGATCATGAATGTCGGCGCCTGCATCCCGAAGAAGAAGATGACCGACTTCGTCGACCTCGCGGCATCGATGCCCGACCGGCGTTTCAACCTCTATGCGCTCGGCTATTACGTCGAA
>DAIEIL010000099.1 GCA_027352645.1 Rhodobiaceae bacterium
AACGGCGTCAAATATCACTACGAGTATCCTGACAAGATTAATGCGATGGGCGCGAGCTTTAACACGACCGTCGGCGGAACAGCGCTGTCGGGCGAGGCGAGCTTTACGCCCGATATGCCATTGGCGACGGACTTCTACGAACAGCTTGCATCGATCGCTGACGGAACAGGCGCAACGCCTTATCTGACGGGAGGCGCCTACACGCGCTGGAGCCGTCTGGCTGGTGCCGCACCGGGTCAATCGTCAGTGACGCATGTCGATCTCGATACCTGGCAGGGGCAGATCACGACGATCACCGTGTTCAACGGCAGCGACCCGCTACCGAAGCTCATTCGTTCGGACAGCGCCACCTTCGTTTTCAATCCCGGGTTCGTTTACGCAAAGGATGCGGGTCTTTATCCGCTGAGCTACAGCGGTTCCAATGGAGGTCTGCGCAACTATTACGCGGCCTATTACATCACGCCGGACTACTACGGAAATGCCAACCAGAACGGTGTCTATGCCACTGACTGGTCATGGGGTTTCACGACGCTGCTGTCGGCGACCTACAACAATCCCTGGGGGCTGCCTATCACGCTTTCACCTGTGCTTCAGTTCTCGGACGGTATTCAGGGGCGTTCACCGGGGCCAAACACCGCCGGTTATGCCAAGGGCATGAAGACGGCGACCGTCGGGCTCAACGGCTCTTATCAGCAATGGAACGGATCGTTGAGCTACACCAACTACTTCGGCGGAGGCTGGTACAACAGTTTGACAGATCGCGACTTCGCGTCGGTTAGCCTGTCTTATTCGTTCTGATACGCACAGGACTGCTCAAAAGGCCCGGCTGCGGAGATGCAGCCGGGCTTTCCCGTCGGCTCATTGCTCTCGGCCTGCGGCGAAAGCGATCATCGACGCGTAGGTGTGAACAATGCGTCCTTCTGCCGGCGTTTGCGCGGCGGCGACCATGGCGGCGGCGATAGTGTCTGCCTGAATGCCGCGATAGATTTTCGCGGGCCCGACGAGTATCGCGTTCAGAAATGGCATGGCGGCCATCATCGCGGCTTCGGCGGGGCGGCGCTCGCCGCGCTCGCCAAGGATGAGGCCGGGCCGGAAAATATCCGTGGCATCGAAGCCGAGTTCGCTGGCCGCGTTCTCCGCTTCGCCTTTCACGCGCGAATAGAAGATCGAGGAATTTGCGCTGGCACCGATGGCCGAGACAAGGAGAAAGCGCCTTGCGCCTGCTGCCTTTGCGGCGCGGGCGAAATTCACCACATAGTCGAAGTCGACGCGGCGAAAAGCAGGCTGACTTCCGGCCTTCCTGATTGTTGTGCCGAGGGCGCAAAAGGCATCGTCGGCATGGATGGCGGATTTCGCGAGTGCCAGTTCGAGTATTTCGAAATCGGTGACGATCTCGGTGAGCTTCGGATGGGAGATGCCGAGGCTTCGGCGTGTCACAGCGACGACGCGGTCATAGGCGGGCGCATCGAGCAAACGTTTCAGCAGAAAGCCGCCGACAAGTCCGGTCGCGCCAGCGATGAGGGCTGTCTTGTTCATTTCGGCGCTTCTCCCGTGTAACGCGCGCGGGGCCTTATCATCTGGCCGGAGCGGTATTGCTCGATGGCGTGGCCGATCCAGCCCGCCGTGCGGCCGAGGACGAAGATCGCGAGGCCCGTGCCCGGCATCATTCGCAGTGTGACGGAGAGCGCGCCAACGGCGAAGTCGATATTGGGGTGAACGCCGCCCGCTTCCGCCATGACGTCGACAATGCGCTGGGCACGGAGGAAGGCCGGATCGTCGCCATGATTGGCGCGCATGAGATCGAAAAGCGTCGCCGCGCGGGGATCGCCGTCGGGATAGAGCGGATGGCCGAAACCCGGCACGAGATCGCCATTGCGAAGCCGGTTCAGCACGGCATCCTCAATGTCTTGACGATGGGCCAGGTCGGTGAGGAAGCTTTCGACACGGCTCGTAAATGCGCCATGACGCGGTCCTTGCGCGGCGCAGATGCCCGCCTGCACGGCGGCGTAAAGCGTTGCCCCCGTACCTGCGACGCAGCGCACGGTGAAGGCGGACGCGTTGAGCTCGTGATCGGCGCAGAGAACGAGGGCGGCGCGGATCAACTCCGCGGCGCGGCGGTCGCCGAAAGTAAGCGAGCGGGCAAGGACTTCATGCACCGGATCGGCCGAGGGTGGGGCGCCTGCGATGACCGAAGCGACGAAGCGCAGCAGGCGCGCGCCGGTGCTCGCCAGTCCCCGGTCCGTCATGTTGTAGACGGAGGGATCGCCCAGGCCTGCGAGAGGCAGAAGCGAGAGACAACGCTCGATGCGTGGCGCGTCGGCGAGATCGAGACTCAGCTTTTCGACCAGCGGCGTCATTTGCGGCACGGCATCGCGGGTGAAGGGCTGCACATCGCGGCAACCCCAGAGCAGGGTGGCGACCTGTTCGAGACTCGAGCTGCGGGCAAGCGCCATGGCGTTCGAGCCGCGATAGTGGAGCTTGCCGTCTGCGATGAGGGTGATCGCTGAATCGAGAACCGGCGCCCCGCCGAAATTGAGCGCGGCGGCGAGAGCCCCGCGTCCACCCTCCGCCTGCGGTGTGGCGGGCAGGGAGCCGGTGGCGCGGCGCTGCTTCAGCGCGCGCACGTCTTCGGCCCGGTAGCGTTTCGCCCGGCTGTCCGCCACCGGCTCCGAGCGGATCATGTCCCGGCTCACATAGGCATAAAGCGTCGCCAGGCTGACGCCGAGTTCGGCAGCGGCCTCCTTGGCTGAGAGGTAGAGGTTTTCTGGCGGCGTGGTTTTAAGCATGGCTCATTTTTATATAGATTGATTAGCTTAATCAAGATTGACGATGTTTGTGCGGTGCAACACCTTTGACCAGCGAGGCCCGCTCTGGCGCCTCGGGAAATGAGGTGTGAGATGTCCAATGGTCATTTTTCAGGTGTGACGGCAGCGAACGCCTTCGGTCTCGACAATGTGGTCGCGGCGGAAACGCCCTTGAGCCATGTCGATGGCGAGGCGGGGCGGCTCATCATTGCCGGGCACGATGTCGAGGATCTGGCTGCGGCTTACGACTTCGAGGGCGCGGTCGCGCTGCTCTGGCGAGTGGCGGGGCTCGAGTCCGCGCCTTCGGGCGATGAGATTCGCCGCGATCTCGGCCGGGCGCGCGTCGAGGCCTTCCGGCTTGTCCCGGCGCTTCTTGCCGCGACCGGGGGGCTCAGCGTGACCGAGGGCTTGAGGACAGGCTTTTCGCTGCTTTCGGACGAGGGCGATCTCGCGCCGCATATCAGGGCGGTGGGCAGCGCGCCTGTCTTCATCGCCGCGCTTTGCCGCCGCGAGGAGGGCAAGGAGGCTGTCGCGCCGGATGCGGCGTCGGGCCATGCTGCCGACTTCCTCCGCATGCTGAAGGGCGTGTCCGCGAGCGAAGCGGAAGTGACGGCGCTCAATGCCTATCTCGTCACGGTGACCGATCACGGCATGAACGCCTCGACCTTTACCGCGCGCGTCATCGCGTCTACGAGGGCCGGCATGATTTCGTCCATCGTCGGCGCCTTCTGCGCTTTGAAGGGGCCGCTTCATGGCGGCGCGCCGGGACCTGTGCTCGACATGCTGGACGATATCGGCGCGCGCGAGAATATCGACGCCTGGCTTGCCCGCGAGATCGCGAAGGGCGAGCGGCTGATGGGATTTGGCCATCGCGTCTACAAGGTGCGCGACCCCCGGGCCGATGTCTTCAACAAGGCGGTGATGTTGCTCACAAACGACAATGAGCGTGTGCGCTTTGCCCGCGATGTCGAGAAGGCGGCGCTTGCGGGGCTGAAGGCCGCGAAGCCCAATCAGCGGCTCGACACCAATATGGAGTACTACACGGCCGTATTGCTCGAGGCGCTGGGCATTCCGCGCGCCGCCGTCACCGCCGTGTTCGGCATGTCGCGCGTCGCAGGCTGGAGCGCGCATGTGATCGAGCAGGAGCGTGTTGGCCGGCTCATCCGTCCGCAGTCGCGCTATGTCGGCCGCTGGCCGGATGACAGGGCGGCGTGAGGCCGCCCGCTCAACAGGGCGGCTTTGAACCGAATGCGGCCCGCGCAAGCTCGACGGCAGGTCTGTCGAGCAGCGCGGGTTGCCATTCGGCCTGGCGCAAAATCCGCGAGGCAAGCTGGTCGTAAGACTGTGGCCCGTCGATGCTCGCGCATTCCTCCGCAGAGCGCGGCAGGTCCAGCGCTTCCTTCGTGTCGCCGCTGTCGCGAACATAGCGGGTCGATGCAAAATAGCCGGCTATGTACTGGCGGCACAGAAGAGCGGGGCGCGGTGTCGGGCCTTGAGGGTTGAGCTGGTGGTCGGCCAGCGCGCGGCAGGCGGCGAGAAGATCCTGTCCCGTCGATATGCGGCTTCCCGCCAGCGCCGGCGGTGCAAGCACCGGGGCGCCGAGCGCAAGAAGCAGCACAATCCTTGCGGTCGAGCGCATGGCCAGGAGCCTCCTTGCGTCCGTCGCTTATTCGGCGGGCTTTTCGACGCCGAACCAGCGGTCCTTGAGCCGCGACACGCATTCGCCTTCCGAATATTGGCTCGTCATGGCGCGCGCGATGTTCTCCGCCGCTTCGGGCGTCTTGCCGGGTTCGGCGCCCATGGCCTTTGCGACCTGCGAATAGGCGTCGCGTGCGAGATCCTTGGCGAGGATGCGGCAGGGGTCGAGCGTGCCGTAGCGGACGAGCGGCGTGGCGATGGCCGCGACCAGAAGAACGACAATCAGTCCAAGGATGATGCGCATCGGGGCGTCTCCGCTCTTTTTTCAGTAGCCGCTGGGGCCGTTGCTCCGGCCGCGGCCATATTCGCTGCCCGCGCTGGGCGATGCCGCCGTGCTGGTACGGCAGGCGTTGAAGCCCTTCTTCCATCCGGCGCGATAGGCCTTGCTCGTGCGCCACATGTCGGGATCGCGGATGACGGTCGAGGAGTTGCCGGGAATATAGCCCGTGCCGGTGCCGCAGCCGGCGGAATAGCCCGTCTGGTAGTCCGGGTCGTCCGACTGATCGTCGCCGAAAGTGCCGCAACCGGCGAGCGCGAGGCCCAGCACGAGGCAGAGCAGGGCGGTTTTACCGATATTCCTTGTCATAATTCTGTTCCGGCTCTTGTCATTTCGCGGCGAAGCATAACGAAGCCGCCGGTGCCCGCAAGCATGGCCGCGCGCCTGCCTTATAGTTTACGACCTTTTAACAGGCATGGTGCTCAGATGGGCCTTTGCGAGAGGAAGGAGCCTCTCGCGGCTGGCAAGTGACGACCATGGCTTCAATCGCAATACCGGGCAATATGAGTTTCGGCGCATTCGCGTCGTCGGCCGCCCATGAGCGCGATTTGCTGCTGCGGCGGCTGGCGGATCTTGCCATTCTTCCGCCGGGCCATATTACGGCGCAAGAACGCGGCCATGTCGACATGGTGATGGCGGCGGCAGTTTCCCGCCTCGACGAACCGCTGCGCAGGCGCCTCGCCGAGCGTATCGCGCCATTGCCGGAAGGTCCGCGCGAATTGACGCTGACGCTCGCGCGCGACGCCTTCGCCGTTGCCGAACCCATTCTTGCGCAATCGGTGAGTCTCGGCGCCACCGATCTCGCCGATATCGTGCGTGATGCGGGGCACGATCATGCGCTCGCGATCGCGGGCCGGCGCTCGCTTCCTCCGGTCGTAGTCGATGCGCTTGTCGATCACGGCAATGCGGAAGTCATTTGCCGGATGCTCGCGAACAAGGGAGCTCTGCTTTCCTCCCGCGCGGCGGAAACGCTCGCGCGGCGGAGTTCCAGCGAACCCGAATTTGTGCCGCTGCTACTCGCGCGGCCTGAACTCAATCCGCGCCAGGCGCTTCTCATGTTCTGGTGGAGCGCCTCGCAGCTCAGAAGCGAAATTCTCGCGCGCTTCACCGTGGAGCGGCGCATGATGCATGCCGCACTCGAAGATGTGCTTGAAAGCGGCCTGGAGGCGGTGGGTGCCGACGAGGCGTTGCGCGTGGTGCTGTCGCTGGTGCGTCCGCCGAAGCCAGCACCGAAATCGCTTCTCGCGCAGTTGGCCAGCCTCTCGACCGACGGGCACAGTGAGGAATTCATCTCCGCTCTCGCCGAAGCGGGGCGCGTTCGCCCTGAAACGGCTTTTCGCATCGTTCACGATGCGGGCGGCGAACCGTTGGCGGTTTTCGCCAAGGCCGTCGGCCTCACCCGAAGCGAGTTCGGCGACCTCATGGTCCATGCCACGAACATTCGCGGGGGCGCCATTCCCTCGCGCAGCGATGTCGAGCGCATCGTCAAGGTTTTCGACGCCATCTCCATCGACCGCGCCGATCTGGTGCTTCATTCGTGGGACTGGTCGATCTCGGGCGACGCGCAGATCGTGCTGCCTGCCGAGGAATAGGGTGCCTATTCGGCTGCCGTAGCCGCAATGGGACCGGACTCTTGCGTGGAAGCGCCTTCAGGCGGCTGGAAAACCGGCTTGCTGACGATTGTTTCCAGTGCGCGCTGAGCCTTTTCGGCGGTGGCGATGATGTCGCCCTCGGCCTGATCGACGAGATCGAGAACTTCGCGCGCGCCTGCCAGCACGCCATCAAGCCAGCCATCGGGATTGCTGCCCCGCGCCTTGAGCGCGACCGCGTCGGCGGCGAGCGTCGTCACGGTGCGACGCACGGCGGCTGTATTGAAATCCATCGAACCGTTCACAAGGCCGACGAGCATACGCACCTGAGCGCGCACGCCATCGACCAGCGCGTTTCGTTCGCGCTGACGTTTTTCGCCTTCGTCTGCGGGCGGCGCGAGATCGTCGAGCGAGACGCCGAGCACACGGGCGACCGCGGCCATGGTGCGGAAGGTGCCGTCTTTCTTGCCAGTCTCGATCTCGGAGAGATAGGCGGGGCTGATGCCAGACGCGCGCGCGAGCGCCACAGCCTTCAGCCCGCGAAACTCGCGCCAGACGCGGACGGGATTTTCGCCATCCGCGATCCGGTGTGCGACGGTTGCGGGGGCGCCGCCGAGTTGTTCGGCCAAAGCGGCGCGGGCGCGAGATAGCTCGCTCGCGGCGTCCTTCACCTGCTTCAGCGTTTCATATTCGGCAACGGGAACGAGCACGAATAGCGGCGCGCCGTCGGGGCCTGTTATGCGCTGATAGGACATGTCGCCGGATTCGCTTCTGGACGTCTGATCGTTCACGAAATTCCGCTCCGCTCGTCGTCTGCGCTGCCGGCTGAATCCGGCTTTCGCGTGGCGCCGCCGTCAGATAGCCGATTCTCGGCATCCGTTGCGCGGAATTCGCAGCCCGAATGCTGTCGCAGATCGAAACATAGGCTGCAGGCAAAGTCCACCGAGCGCGGGACGCGCGATCAACTCCGCCAGCGGAGTGTCGTCGGCTTCACGGGATTTTCGAAGGGGCGGCCCTGTTCGCCGGCCTCCTGCCATTCGCTCTTCAGCCGGTGATACCACTTCGCCTGCACATCCGAGTCGTTGATGAGCATGAGGCGCGGATCGAAGCGCAGGCCTTCCTGCTGAAGATCCACCATGGCGCGGTCCTGATCGAGGAAGGCGCGCATGAAGGGACGCAGCACAGGCTTCAATATCGTGAGAAGCGGCATGGTCCAGTAGAACGATTGCGTGATCTCCGTCGTCTTTTCATCGACGGGCGTGACGCAGGTGAGGCCGGTTACGCGGTGGCGGCCCGCCGTAATGCGCTCGATGCGGATACCGGGCAGGCGGAAGGAGATTTCCGTGCGCGGCGCGCCGCCCAGAATCTTGTAGGCGAAGGAATTGCTCGACGGCGCATGTTCGACCATTGCGAAGCCGAGTTCCGCTGGAGCGAAGGCCTTGGCCTTTTCATGAATCGACTTCTGCGTCCGCCAATACCAGCTGCGATGGACGAAGGGGCCGTGAGCCGGGTCCATAAGACCTATGACGGCGTGATCGATATGACATGAGAAGGTCATCTTCTCGCGGATGTTCGGCCTGCAATCGGCGTCGAAACCCGGCATGAGCGGAGGCTCGCCCACGGGCGCAAGGTCAGCGCGCCTTTCGTCGGCGATATAGATCCAGATATTGCCCTGCACTTCGCGCACCGGATAGCGGCGGACGCGGATGCGCGAGACTTCGATATCCTGGCCGGGGACGAGCGAAGGAATTTCGGCGCAGTGTCCGTCGGTACCGAATTTCCAGCCGTGATAGGGGCATTCGACGGCGGCATGGCCGCAACCGCTGGACTTCGCATCATAGAGCTTGCCAGCGGAGAGCGGCACGCCGCGATGGGGGCAGATGTCGCGCAGCGCAAATGGTTCGCCTGCCTCG
>DAIEIL010000112.1 GCA_027352645.1 Rhodobiaceae bacterium
CCGGAACGCTTGGCTTTTCGTCCCGAAGCTCCTAGTTTTGCCAGCATGAATCGCGACTCAACGCCGCGCGGCGACGTTTCAGGGGGCCAGGCGCGGCTGCCTAATTCTGATTAAACGCAGGGGACATTCCTTATGGCTGCAATTCTCACTTCTCTCAGGAACACGGTGATCGCGGGCTTCGTGCTTGCGGCGCTGCTCGTCCTGCTCTTCCTCAAATCGGGCGGCTCGCTGGACTTCGCGTTCTGCGCATTTTTCGTCCGCTGGCTCCATGTCGGCAGCGGCGTGATGTGGATTGGTCTGCTCTGGTACTTCAACTTCGTCCAGATCCCGAACATGCCCAAGATTCCCGATGAGCAGAAGCCTGCCATCGGCAAGGTGATCGCGCCGGCCGCGCTCTTCTGGTTCCGCTGGGGCGCCATGTCGACCATCTTCTTCGGCATCGTTCTCGCCTATCTCAACGGCTACCTGCTCGACGCCTACACGCTCGGCGCTGCGAACGGCTTCGCTGTTCCGAAGGACACGGCGATCGGCATCGGCATGTGGCTCGGCACGATCATGTGGTTCAACGTCTGGTTCATCATCTGGCCGAACCAGAAGATCGCGCTCGGCATCGTCGATGCGCCTGCCGATGCGAAGCCGAAGGCCGCGCGTACCGCGATGCTCTTCTCGCGCACCAACACGCTGCTCTCGATCCCCATGCTCTTCGCCATGGTGTCGGCGCAGAACATCTACTGATCGCCTGCAAAGCGATCCGATGGGGCGGGGCCGTTGCCAAACGGCCCCGTTTCCTTTTGGACCACGATGATGAATGAACAAGCGACCGCCGACAGCATGCGCGCCTGCCTCAACGAAGTGAGGCGGCTGGATCATGACCGCTTTCTGTCTCTGCAATTCGTCCCCGCAGTGAAGCGGCCCGCGCTCATCGCGCTCTACGCTTTCAATGCGGAAATCGCCCGCGTGCCCGAAGCGGTGAGCGAGCCGATGCTCGGCCAGATCAGGCTGCAATGGTGGCGCGATACGGTCGAGGCGCTATCAGGTGGCGAGGCGAGGGGGCACGAGGCGGCGGTCGCATTGGCAGAGACGCGAAGCATCGCCGATTGGCCGCTGAAGGAATTGATCGCGCTGATCGACGCTCGCGAACGCGATCTCGACGAGGCGCCGTTCGAGAGCATGGCCGAACTCGAAACCTATGCCGGGGAAACGTCGTCGCGGCCGATGATGCTGGCGGCTCATGCGCTGGCGGGAGCGCAGGCTGAGGCGAGCGCCGACGCGATCATATCCGCAGGCATCGCCTATGCGCTGACGGGCCTTCTCCGCACATTGCCGCTTCACGCCTCGCAAGGCCGTCTCTACCTGCCGCTCGATCTGCTGCGGTCTCACGACATCGATCCGCATCGCATCTTTGCGGGCGAAATGTCGGAGGCGCTGCGCCGCGCCATCGCGGAAGTCGCCGCGCGGGCACAGGCACTGCTAGCCGAGGCGCGCGCGCACAAGGTCAGCCGCGCCATCATTCCCGCACTTCTGCCCGCGGCGCTCTGCGACCGCTATCTGGGAATGTTGACAGCGCCGGGCTTTGACCCGTTCCATCAGTCAACGGATGTTCCGGCCTTCGCGCGGCAATTGCGAATGGCAGCGAAGCAGTTCGCGGGCCGCTTCTGATTATTCGGCGGCTTCAGCCTTCCGCTCGATCCAGCCCGCGAGATCGGCAAGGGCGCGGCTCGTATGCGCACGCTTCCGCGCCGGGCCCTTGGCCTTGCCGCGCGGACGTTTTCCATCCGCGTCGAGCCCAAGCTCAACGGGCGGAAAGAGCCCGAAATTGACATTCATGGGCTGGAACGTCTCGGCATTCGCGTCGCCCGTGATATGCGCGAGAAGCGCGCCGAGCGCCGTGGTGCGCGGCGGCGCGGAAGGCGCGCGGCCTTGCCGCTCGGCGGCGGCGAAGCGCCCGGCGAGAAGCCCCATGGCGGCGCTTTCGACATAGCCTTCGACACCCGTAACCTGACCGGCAAAACGCAGACGGGGCTCGCTCTTCAGGCGCATCACGCCGTCGAGAAGCTTCGGGCTGTTGAGGAAAGTGTTGCGATGAAGCCCGCCGAGCCGCGCGAACTCCGCCTGGCCAAGGCCGGGAATGGAGCGGAAAACGCGTGTCTGCTCGCCATGCTTCAGCTTTGTCTGGAACCCGACCATGTTGTAGAGCGTGCCGAGCGCATTGTCCTGACGGAGCTGCACGACCGCATAAGGCTTCACTTCCGGATTATGCGGATTGGTGAGGCCGACCGGCTTCATCGGACCCCAGCGAAGCGTTTCGAGACCGCGCTCCGCCATGACCTCGATGGGCAGGCAGCCCTCGAAATAGGGCGTGTTCTTTTCCCATTCCTTGAAGTCGCCTTTCTCGCCATCGAGAAGCGCCTGAACGAAGGCCTCATATTCTTCGCGGGTGAGCGGGCAGTTGATGTAGTCCTTGCCTGTGCCGCCGGGACCGACCTTGTCGTAGCGCGACTGGAACCAGCACGTGTCCATGTCGATCGTTTCGAAATGCACGATCGGCGCGATGGCGTCGAAGAACGCCAGCGCATCTGCGCCGGTCTCTTTCGCAATGGCTTCGGCCAGGGCAGGGG
>DAIEIL010000138.1 GCA_027352645.1 Rhodobiaceae bacterium
AAGAGGCCGAGCACATGATGGCGACGCGCCTCTATCAGAACACGGCGAAAGTGCACTTCAACCAGTTCACCGAGGGTCAGGGCCGCTTCGGCCGCCGTCTGATCTATGGCGGCCACGTCATCTCGCTCGCCCGCGCGCTCAGTTTCAACGGGCTCGGCAACGCCGTGCTCGTCGCCGCGATCAATGGTGGGCGCCATGTCGCGCCCTGCTTTGCGGGCAATACGGTCTTTGCATGGTCGGAAGTGCTGGCGAAATCGCCGCTCGAAGGGCGCGACGACATTGGCGCGCTCCGTCTTCGCACCATCGCGACGAAGGATCTGCCCTGCGGCGCTTTCCCCGGTCCGCTCGAAAAGGGCTATGCCGAGGGTGTCATTCTCGATCTGGACTACTGGGTTTTCATTCCCCGGAGATAATGGGGGCGCGAATCTTTCTTTGTCGTTTTGGAACACCCGGCTAGATTATGGGCGATCCAGACGGGCGGGCACATGTTTTCCTCGCGTTCCAAAGAAGGCTTACCATCCGCACAGGCACCTCTGATGCGGTCTGCGCAGAGCCTCGCCTTCGAGGAGGCGTGGAGAGTGGCGAAGGGGGATGCCCCCTTTCCTGACCGCAGCGCCATTGACCTCAAGCGTTTCGCCAAATTCGCCCGCTGGTTTGCCATCATCGAACCCGACCAGAACAAGGCGTCTCTGCCGTTCAGGCTTGTCGGTTCGGGCTTCTTCGATCTCTTCAATACGGATCTGACGGGCCTGGACTATCTCGGGCTGGTCGACCCGACGATCAAGACGCTCGCCTATGACAGCGTGATGGCTTGCCTCAGGCAGCCCTGCGGACTCTGGCAGATCACGCCTGCACAGGTCGCCGATGGCGGCGCGATGCCCTACGAGTACACCATCCTGCCGATCTCGCGCGGGACGCAGGTCGCAGACCACATCGTCATCTATGTGAATTTCGAGCTTCGCCCGCTTGCCCCGCGGCCAAACGTTGATCTCATCGAGCACTCGACGGTCTGGCGCTGGCTCGACATAGGCATGGGCGTTCCGGCCGGTTCCTTCGACCTCGACCCGGCCTGAACACCGGGCGCGGCTGCCCCGAGTCGCCGTGCCTCAGATGCCTCATCGAAAGTAAGGCCATCCGTGTGAGCGGCGTGAGATGCCGGAGTGTCGCTCTGGAGCATTGCGACCGCGAAAAGAGGAATGCCCCCGCCCGCAAACCATGACGCAGCGTTTCCGGCACGTCGATCGTGCTGCATGTATTGCGAGTGATTCTCAGGGATTAGTCGGCGGAAAATCGTCATTCCGCACGCGCATCGGCATTTGCGTTCGGGGAAAGCAGGGGATAAACAACAGACAACTACCCCACCCGCTGACCCATTTCGGGGACCTTCGAATGGCAGAGACGCGACAGGCCGCGCGGCCGCTTTCGCCGCACCTTCAGATTTACCGCTTCACCATCACCATGGCGATGTCGATCATCCATCGCATCACCGGTGTCGGCCTTTACGCAGGCACGCTGCTGCTCGCGGCCTGGCTTGTCTCCGTGGCGATGGGCCCGGACGCCTACGCGTCCTTCCAGTCGATTGCGGGCTCCTGGCTCGGCCAGCTCATCCTCTTCGGCTTCACCTGGGCGCTTCTCCATCATCTCTTCAGCGGCATCCGCTACCTGATGTGGGACAACATCCGCGCTTTCGAGCTTCGCCAGGCTGATTTCATCAGCTGGGGCGCCGCGGTGCTCGGTTTCGTCGCCGCGATTATCGTCTGGGTTGTCGCCTTCAAACTCCGTGGGGTGCTCTGATGGCCGGCTCCGCTTCCAAGGGCGCTGTGAAGTCCGCGACGCGCGCCTTCAGCATTCAGCGCAAATCCGCGTTGGCGCTCATCCCGCTGGCGCTTTTCCTGATTGCGCTGATCCTCGCGCTTTCGGGCACCGACTATGAAACGGCGCGCCACTATCTCGGCAATCCGATCGTGTCGATCCTGGTCATCCTCACGATTCTCGCGACCGTCGCTCATATGCGCATCGGCATGAACGAGGTCATCGAAGATTACGTGCATGGCAGCTTCCTCCATGTGCTGGCCAAGACGGCCAATATCCTTTTCTGCGTCGCCGTCGGTCTCGGCAGCATCTATGCGGCGCTGAAAATTCTCATCGGCTTCTGAACACGTCTCGAAAGCAAGTCCCATGACGGCGAGTTACAGCTTCAACGATCACACCTTCGACGTGGTGGTGGTGGGCGCCGGCGGCGCCGGCCTCCGTGCGACGCTCGGTTGCGTCGAGCGCGGTTTGAAGACCGCGAACATCACGAAGGTGTTCCCGACGCGCAGCCACACGGTCGCGGCACAGGGCGGCGTGGCCGCCTCGCTCGGCAATATGGGGCCGGACGACTGGCGCTGGCACATGTACGACACGGTCAAGGGCTCCGATTGGCTCGGCGACCAGGACGCGATCGAATATCTCTGCCGCCATGCGCCCGACGCCGTTTATGAGCTCGAGCATTTCGGCGTGCCCTTCAGCCGCACCGAAGACGGCAAGATCTACCAGCGTCCTTTCGGCGGCATGACGACGAATTTCGGCGAAGGCATCGCGCAGCGCACCTGCGCCGCCGCCGACCGTACCGGCCATGCGATGCTGCACACGCTTTACGGTCAGTCCGTTCGCCACAACGCGGAATTCTTCATCGAGTATTTCGCCATCGACCTGATCATGGACAATGGCAAGTGCGTTGGCGTCGTTGCCCTCGACATGGCGACCGGCGAACTCCACCGCTTCCGTTCCAGCATCGTCATCCTCGCCACCGGCGGTTATGGCCGCGCCTTCTTCTCGGCGACCTCGGCTCATACCTGCACGGGCGACGGCAATGCGATGGTGCTGCGCGCCGGGCTGCCGCTGCAGGACATGGAGTTCGTGCAGTTCCACCCGACCGGCATCTACGGCGCAGGCTGCCTCATCACCGAGGGCGCGCGCGGCGAAGGCGGCTATGTCGTCAACTCGGCTGGCGAGCGCTTCATGGAGCGTTATGCGCCGTCGGCGAAAGACCTCGCCTCGCGCGACGTCGTTTCCCGCGCGATGACGATTGAAATTCGTGAAGGCCGCGGCGTGGGCCCGAACAAGGACCACATCTACCTTCACCTCGATCATCTCGACCCGAAGATCCTGCATGAGCGCCTGCCCGGCATTTCGGAATCGGCGCGCATCTTCGCGGGCGTCGACGTCACGAAGGAGCCGATCCCGGTTCTGCCGACCGTCCACTACAACATGGGCGGCATTCCGACGAATTATCACGGCGAAGTGCTGACGCTGAAGGACGGCAATCCGGACACGGTTGTGCCGGGCCTGATGGCGATCGGCGAAGCGGCCTGCGTGTCGGTCCATGGCGCGAACCGCCTCGGCTCCAACTCGCTCATCGACCTCGTCGTCTTCGGACGCGCCGCCGGCATCCGCGCCGCCGAGCTTCTGAAGGACAAGGCGAAGCCCGAGCTGCCGAAGGATGCGGGCGAGAACTCGATCACGCGCCTCGATCATTTCCGCAATGCCAAGGGCAGCACCCCGACCGCCGCGCTCCGCCTCAAGATGCAGCGCGCCATGCAGGAAGACGTCGCCGTCTTCCGCACTGGCGAGACGCTTCGCCAGGGCAAGAAGCGCGTCGCCGACGTGTTCGCGGAGATGCCGGATATCCGCGTCTCCGACCGTTCGCTCATCTGGAACTCCGATCTCATCGAGACGCTGGAGTTCGACAATCTCATCGTTCAGGCGATTGCGACCGTCGAGGGCGCTGTCGGCCGCGAGGAAAGCCGTGGCGCGCATGCCCGCGAGGACTTCCCGAACCGCGACGACGAGAAATGGATGAAGCATACGCTGTGCTGGGTCGACACCAAGACGGGCGCTCCTTCCGTCGACTATCGCCCCGTCCACGCCTACACGCTCTCGGATGAAATCGAGTACATCAAGCCGAAGGCGCGTGTGTACTGACGCGCGAAGGGTTCGATCATGGTCCAATTGTCACTGCCGAAAAATTCCGTTCCCACCGAAGGCAAGACCTTCAAGGCGGAAGGTGCCAAGCGCGTAAAGCGTTTCCGCATCTATCGCTGGTCGCCGGACGACAACCAGAACCCGCGTATCGACACCTATGAGGTCGATCTCGACAAGTGCGGGCCGATGGTTCTCGACGCGCTGATCAAGATCAAGAACGAGATCGACCAGACGCTGACGTTTCGTCGCTCCTGCCGCGAAGGCATCTGCGGTTCCTGCGCGATGAACATCGACGGCGCGAACACGCTGGCCTGCACCAAGGGCATCGACGAGATTGGCGGCGACGTGAAGATCTACCCGCTGCCGCACATGCCGGTGGTGAAGGATCTCGTCCCCGATCTCACCAACTTCTACGCGCAGCACGCCTATGTGCAGCCCTGGCTGCAGACCAAGGGCGAAGAGCCGAAGAAGGAATGGTCGCAATCGCCCGCCGATCGCGAAAAGCTCGACGGCCTCTATGAGTGCATTCTCTGCGCCTGCTGCTCGACCTCCTGCCCGTCCTACTGGTGGAACGGCGACCGCTATCTCGGCCCGGCCGCGCTGCTTCAGGCCTATCGCTGGCTTGCCGACAGCCGCGACCAGCAGACGAACGAGCGCCTCGACCTTCTTGAGGACCCGTTCAAGCTCTATCGCTGCCACACGATCATGAACTGCGCCAAGGCCTGCCCGAAGGGCCTGAATCCGGCCAAGGCGATTGCCGAGATCAAGCAGATGATGGTCGATCGCGCCTGATCGTTCGGATATCGAAGTTGAAAAGGCCGCTCACCGAGCGGCCTTTTTGTTTGTGACCGCGATAGGCGTCTCTGCTGTCACCCCGGGCTTGTCCCGGGGTCCAAGGGCCACTTGCTCGGAGCCCGCCGCCCCTGGATCCCGGCACGGGGCCGGGATGACACCTGTTTGTGAGACAGGCTTGTCGACAATCATTCGACGCGCATAATCCCCGCATGAGCGAAAGACATTGGCACAAGGGCGCCTGCCACTGCGGCGCCGTCACATTCGAGGTCGAGACGCCGGACGACGTTGTGATCGACGATTGCAACTGTTCGATCTGTGCGAAGACGGGATTTCTGCATCTCATAGTGCCGGCCTCCCGCTTCCGCATCCTCTCCGGTGAGGACAAGCTCACCACCTACACATTCAATACCGGCACGGCGAGGCATCTCTTCTGCTCCGTCTGCGGCGTAAAGCCCTTCTATGTGCCGCGCTCAAATCCCGATGGCTGGAGCGTCAATTTCCGCTGCCTCGACCGCGCGGAGTTCGGCAACGTCGAAATCCGTCCCTTCGACGGCCAGAACTGGGAAGCGAACGCCGCCACGCTTGCGCATCTGAGCAAGGACTAGCAGCACTCACTCCTTCACATATTCATTGTCCGGCGCGGAATATTCGACCAGCGCCGCCATCGCGCGTTTGAGATCGGGATAGGTCGAGAAGGCGCAATCGTTGCCGCTTTGTGTGATGTTGAAGGTCTCGCGGCTCTTGCCGTGCTGGGCGGCAACGCGGGCGAAGTCGCTGCAATTGGGCGAGTAGCGCAGCCAGCCATCGCCCTTTTTGCGGAAGATGCCGTACATCACCGCATCGTCGGGTTTCTCGCCGCGGCCCAGGGCGATGAAGTCGCCATTGCCGATGTCATCCATGAGGCCCGCAACGGGGTCGTCGCCATCCAGTGTGTAGAGATAATCCGCGCCTTTGCGCGTGATGGTGACGTGGCGCGGCGCATCGTCCATGCGCTTGCCATTGCCGTCGAGCTTGTAGACGGCGAAGCGCGCGCCGTCGGCAATCGGATAGTCGGCCTCGGCGGGGCCGAAAAGGGGCGTCTTGCTGATGAAGCAGGCGGTGAGCAGCAGGCAGGCGGCAAGGGCGGCGGCAAGGCGGAGCATGTGAAATCCTCCCGAATGTCCGCTCCCATGCTGCACCTGGATGGCGCCTTTCGCAAAGGCGGCGCGCAGACATGAAACGGCCCGCGCCTAGGGGGGGAAGCGCGGGCCGCACATTCTGTGGCTGGAGATAGGCCGGGGCGACAAGCGCAGCCGGGGCTCAGCCGAGGTGTCAACGTCAATGCCGACGATTGAAGGATTGCATGACAAAGCTGAACCGCCGGTGAACAAGGGGGCTTGACTCGCTTCTATATTTCCACAATATTGGAAATATGAAATCAGAAGCCGCCATAGCCGCTTTGTCGGCACTTGCCCAGGAAACCCGTCTCGCGATCTACCGGGCGCTGGTCCGCGCCCATTCCCCGAAGGAGGGGGAGGGCGGGCTTGCGGCGGGTGACATCGCCGAGGCGCTCGACGTTCCCCCCGCGACGCTTTCCTTCCATCTGAAGGAACTCGCGCATGCGGGGCTCGTGACCTCGCAGCGCGACGGGCGCTCGATCGTCTACAAGGCCGATCTTTTGGCCATGCGCGGCCTCACCGAATTCCTGCTCGAAGATTGTTGTCAGGGTGCCTGTGGCACAGTCGGCAGTCGGGCAGGCCAACGCAAAAAGGAGTGTGCGTGATGAAGAGATTGCATGTGAGCTTCGGCGTCGCCGATCTTGAGAAGTCCGTGACGTTCTATTCGACGCTGTTCGGCGCGGAGCCGACTGTGCGTCGTCCCGGCTATGCGAAATGGATGCTTGAAGACCCGCGCGTCAATTTCGTCGTCGAGACGCTTTCCGGCGACAAGGGCTTCGGCCATGCCGGCATTCAGGTTGAAAGCGCGAACGAGCTCGATCCGATTTTCGAGCGGCTGAAAGAGGCTGAGGCGCCCTATCTGCCGGAAGGCATGACGACCTGCTGCTACGCGAAGTCTGAAAAGAGCTGGACCGCCGATCCCGACGGCATTCGCTGGGAAGCTTTTTATACGCATCATGTGATGGATGAATTCGGTACCGGCCCGGTACTCGAAAAGATCGATACGGGCGAGGAGGGCTCAGTCTGCGGCTGCTCCGCCCCGAAGGTCGAAGTGAAGGTCGAGGCGCCCGCCGCGCCTGCCTGTTGCGGCTGATCGAACATGCCGGCCATCACGACGGCTGATGCCTGGCTCGGCTCGGAGATCCAGTCCTCCACGGACTGGATCTATCGGCTGACGCCTGACGACGTCGACGAGCTTCGCGCGGCCCTTGGCGAGGCGCGCAGCCGCGAGGCGGATTTCTATCGCTGGAGACGCGAGGATTTTCCGCTACCGAGGCTCGGGTCCCGCATCACGGGGTGGATGCGTGAACTCGATCGCGGCCGTGGCTTTATTCTCATCAAGGGCTTTCCGGTTGCCGAGCACGCGAAAGAGGAATGCGCCGCGATCTATTGGGGCATCGGGCTTCATATGGGCCGTGCCGTTTCGCAAAACGCCGATGGCGATCTCCTCGGCGATATTCGCGACACGGGCGCCGACCCTAAAACCTATGGCGTGCGGCTCTACAGGACGCGGGCGGAGCAGGATTTTCATACCGATGGCGCCGATGTCATTGGGCTTTTCTGCCTGAGGCCGGCCAGGTCGGGCGGCATCAGCCGCATCGTCAGTTCAGTCGCGATCTTCAATGAAGTGCAGCGCGTGCATCCCGAGCTCGCCTCGACGCTCTTCAAATCCTTTCCCTTCGATACGCAGGGCCAGCACAAGCCCGGCCAGAAGCCCTGGTTCGATTTTCCGCTTTGCCAGTTCGTCGACGAACGTCTCAGGACCTTCTTCATTCCCTGGTACATTCGCGAGAGCCAGCAGCATGAGGAAGCGCCGAGACTGACGAGAGAGCAGGAGGACGTAATCGCCTTCATCGAAAAGACGGCGAACGACCCCCACTTCTATCTCGACATGAATTTCGAGCCTGGCGACATGCAGTTCCTCAAGAACGCTTCTGTGCTGCACAAGCGTGCGGAATATGAAGACTGGGACGATCCCGACCGGAAGCGCCATCTGCTGCGGCTCTGGATCGTCGAGCCCAATTTCACGGCAGGCGACGCGATGTTGCGTTCGGGCATCGCGCAAACCTCCGACACCGTTGCCTCTCTTATCCTTGCGAAAGACGCCCATGAGCGATGAATCGAAGATTTACAACGTCCTCTTTCTCTGCACCGGCAATTCGGCGCGCAGTGTGCTTGCCGAGACATATCTCAATGCGCGCGGCGGTGGTCGCTTCCGCGCCTTCAGTGCCGGCAGCCACCCGACCGGAAAGGTGAACCCTTATGCGATCGAGGTGTTGCGCTCGGCGCAGCTTCCGGTCGAGGGATTGCGGTCCAAATCCTGGGATGAATTCGCAGAACCCGGCGCGCCGCAGATGGATTTCATCATCACCGTCTGCGACAACGCGGCGGGCGAAGTATGCCCCATATGGCCCGGCCATCCGACGAGCGCACATTGGCCGTTCGAGGATCCGGCGGCGGCGACCGGTTCGGAAGCGGCGATCCGGCGCAAATTCGTCGAGGTCTTCATGCAGGTTCGTCGCCGCATCGATCTCTTCGTGAGCTTGCCGCTCCGCAGCCTTGAGGGCATGGCGCTGAAGCGCAAGCTCAACGAGCTCGGCGGAGACAATCTGGCCGGTGCGGATTGATGGCGTTTCCTCAGGAAAAGGCGCCGTCGCGCCTCGGTTTTCTCGACCGCTATCTGACCTTCTGGATTTTCGCCGCCATGGCGGCAGGCATCGGCATCGGAACGGTCTTCACCGGCGTTCCGGCGATGCTCGACGGGCTTTCCATCGGATCGACCAATGTTCCCATCGCCATCGGCCTCGTGCTGATGATGTATCCGCCGCTTGCGCGGGTGAAATATGAGGAACTGCCGCGCATCTTCGAGGATCGCAAGGTTCTCGCACTGTCGCTGATACAGAACTGGCTCATCGGACCTGTGCTCATGTTCGCACTGGCCGTGATCTTCCTGCGCGATCAGCCTGCCTATATGACCGGCCTCATTCTCATCGGCATTGCGCGCTGCATCGCCATGGTGATCGTCTGGAACCAGCTCGCGCGCGGCAGCGCGGAATATGTGGCGGCGCTCGTCGCCTTCAACAGCATATTCCAGCTCCTTTTCTTCAGTCTCTATGCGTGGTTTTTCCTGAACGTGCTGCCGCCGCTCTTCGGTCTCGAGGGGCAGGTGATCGCCGTGTCCTTCTGGCTGATCGCGGGCGCGGTGCTCATCTATCTCGGACTGCCATTCGTGGCCGGATATGTGACGCGGCGCATTCTTCGGCCGCGTTTTGGCGCTGATTGGTATGACGAGGTTTTCGTGCCTCGCATCGCGCCACTCACCCTTGTCGCGCTTCTTTTCACCATTCTCGTGATGTTCGCGCTGAAGGGCGATACGGTGCTGGCTCTGCCACTCGATGCTGTTCGCATTGCTGTGCCGCTGACGCTCTATTTCGTCATCATGTTCTGCATCAGCTTCGCAATGGGCAAGATGCTCGGTGCGGATTACGCGCGCACGACCTCGCTTTCCTTCACGGCGGCCAGCAATAATTTCGAACTGGCGATAGCGGTGGCCATCGCAACCTTCGGCATTGCCTCGCCGGTCGCCTTTGCAACTGTGATCGGCCCGTTGGTCGAAGTGCCGGTGCTGATCCTGCTGGTGCGGGTTGCGCTGCGATTGCGCAAAGGATTTTCGACGCAGGAAAACCCGCGCGCCTGAGGCGTGCGGGTCGTCCCGATCGATGAGAGTTACTGGGCCTGAGCAGGGGCCTCGGTGGCGGGGGCCGCCGGAGCAGCCGGCGTCGTGGCCGGAGCGGTTTCAGCGGCGGGCGCTGCCTGTTCTGCCGCCGGAGCAGTCGTGCTGGTGCTCTCTTCCTTTTTGACCGCCTTCTTGTGCTTCTTCTTGTGGTGCTTCACCGGCGCGGCCTTTTCCTGAGCGGCCTTCTCGGTGGCGGCGGCGGGAGCCGCGGCTTCAGGCGCTGCGGGCGCTGCGGTTTCAGGTGCAGCCGGCGTCGCCGGCGCGACCGCGGCGGGCGCCTCGGTCGTGGCGGGGGCTGCGGTGTCGGCCGCGAAAGCGAGCGTCGGTGCGACGGCGATCAGCGTGGCGGCGAGAATGGCATTACGAATCCTGGACATGGATCAATCCTCTTGTCAGTCCATCCCGGCGGGGTTTGGGGGGTGCCGGGATTTGATGGGCAGAGCTTCGCAGGATGCGCCTGAACCCTGCATGAATGGGTTTCCGGAATACCGTTCATCTTTGTGATCTTATTGCGGCAGGCCGTGGAGGATATGAGACGTATACGGATTAGTTCTGCAGGCAATAAAAAACCCGCGCACCTTGCGGCGCGCGGGTTCTGAACGGCTTGAGGCCGATCTTTACTGCTGCTGGGCCGGAGCCGGTTCAGCGGGCGTCGCCGGGGCCGGGGTGGCCGGCGTCTCAGCCGGAGCAGCCGGGGTCGTCTCGGCGGGAGCCGCCGGGGTCGTTTCAGCCGGCGCGGCCGGCGTCTCGGTCGACTCGGTGGTCGCGGGAGCAGTCGTCTCCGTCGGCGCGGGCTTGTTCGTCAGCTTGTAGCCAACGATCACCACCAGGGCGATGACGATAACGGCAATGATAACTTTCACGGTGTTGGACATTCGTAATTCCTCTGACCTGTTTTCTTCGGTCGGATTGCTCAAGCGGGCCGGACATGAGCGTCTGCGCCCGCCAGGTCTCCAGGGACGAATCCCCGGCTGACCCAAGCGAATGCTAGTCGAATGGCAGCCAAGCGCCACAGCGAAACGACTTATGGAATGCCATTTATTTTGCCGATGTCACAAGAAACACAAGTTTTTGCCGGAAAAACGAGCGAAGTCAGTGGATTGGCGCCTGTCTGCCTTGCCCGGCAAGCGCCCGGCACGCTAAGTAGAGCAAATTGGCGACGCGGGACCGATGGCATCCCCTTGGGGTAACTCATCGTCGTAATTCCCCGGCGGGACGTTCGAGTGAACAGACCATGACGGCTTGTGCAGGCGATAAAACGGCTCTTTCCGATCGGGCGCAGCCGATGCGCGGATTCAGGGCGTCATGAGCAAGGGGCCGCTGGTCGTCTACCGCAAGCGTGTGGAGCGGGGCGAGATTGCCGCCGATGCTGCGCAGGCGCGCGCCGCGGAACGCTTGCAGCATCTTGCGGACGAGTTGGCGCAGTGGACACCCGGCAAGAAGGTCGGCCCGCTCGCCCGACTTGGCCTCGGCAAGCCCGTGACGCCGCCGGAGGGCGTTTACATCTGGGGTGGCGTCGGACGGGGCAAGTCCATGCTCATGGATCTCTTCTTCGAGCATGCGCGCATCCGTCACAAGCGCCGCGTTCACTTCCACGCCTTCATGCTCGAAACGCATGAGCGCATCTTCCAGTGGCGTCAGCGCGAAAAAGCGGGCGTGGTGAAGGGCGGCGATCCCATCCCGCCCGTCGCGGAGGAAATCGCGAAGGAAGCGGCGCTACTCTGCTTCGACGAATTCCAGGTGCAGGACATTGCCGACGCGTCGATTCTGGGCCGGCTTTTCACGCAGCTTTTCGACCTCGGCGTCGTCGTGGTCGCAACATCGAATATCGCGCCGGACGATCTTTATGCGGGCGGGCTCAATCGCCAGCGTTTTCTTCCCTTCATCGATCTCGTGAAGGAGCGCATGGATGTGGTCCATCTCGACAGCGATACCGATTATCGCCTCGATCGCATGATGGGCCTGCCGGTCTATTACTCGCCGCTCGGTGCCGATGCGCGCGCGGCCATGGATCGCGCCTTCCGGCAACTTTCGGATGTGCCGCATGGTCATCCGACGACGCTGGCGCTCAAGGGGCGGGCTGTCGAAGTGCCGGAGGCGGCCCACGGCGTTGCGCGGTTTTCCTTCAACGATCTCTGTGCGAAGCCGCTCGGCGCTGCCGACTACATCAAGATCGCGCAGTCGTTCCACGCCGTTCTTGTCGACGATGTTCCTGCGATGAGCCCGGAGCGCCGCAACGAGGCCAAGCGTTTCGTGACGCTGGTCGATGCTCTTTATGAGGCGAAGACCAAGCTCATCATCTCGGCGGCAGCCGAGCCCTCGGCGCTTTATCCCAAGGGCGACGGCGCTTTCGCCTTTGAGCGCACGGTTTCGCGGCTCATGGAGATGCAGAGCGCCGATTATCTGAGCCTTCGAGCGGCGGACTGATTTCTATTTCTTGCGGGCAAGCATGACGCCGTCGCCGATGGTGACGAGCGAGGCGTCGACGCGGGCGTCGTTCGAGATCTTCGCGTTGAGAGCGCGGATCGCGAGGGTGTCCTTGTCATTGGCCTGCGGGTCGACGACCGCGCCGCCCCAGAGCATGTTGTCCAGCGCGATCACGCCTCCCGGACGCAGCAGCTTGAGGCATGCCTCGTAATAGGCATCGTAGCCGGTCTTGTCCGCGTCGATGAAGGCGAAGTCGAAATCGCCCTCGCGACCCTTGCCGATCAGGGCTTCGAGCGTGTCGAGCGCAGGCGCGAGCTTCAGCTCGATGCGCCTTTCAAGACCCGCCTCTTTCCAGTAGCGCCGTGCGATGGCGGTCCATTCCTCGTTGACGTCGCAACAGAGTAGCTGACCGCTCTTCGGCAGCGCGCGAGCGATCGCTATCGCGCTGTAGCCGGTGAAGGTGCCGATCTCGATTGCTTGCTTCGCACCGATGGCGCCGACGAGAAAGGTCAGGAAGGCGCCCTGGTCGACACCGATCTGCATCATCGCCATCGGCAGTCTGGCGGTTTCCGCGCGCAGCCGTCTCTGCGCCTCGGTCTCGGTAGCGACGAGGGAAGCGGCATAGGCCGAAATTGCTTCGGGAACGAGGGAGCGAGACATGGATTGGTCCTTCTTCAGCTGCGTTCGATTTTCGCGGCGGCGACATCAATGACTTCGGCGATAGCTGCGATCTCGTCCGGCGCGAGCGTTCCCCGGTCGAGGCGCAACCTGAGCGCCGTGTGGAAGTTCTCGACTGCGCGGATGATCTCGGGTGCTGGCCCGCCACGGAAGCGGCGGCTTACCTCATCCATGCGCTTGAAGATCTGGTCGACGGTTGCCTTGTTGTCGTCGAGAAAGGCGCGACCCTCGGCGGTGAGCGTGTAGAGCTTCTTCGATCCTTCGCCGGGCGTCACGGTCGCGAAGCCCTGATCTTCCAGCATGGTCAGCGTCGGATAGACGACGCCCGGGCTCGGGGAGTAATTGCCGCCGAAAGTGTCCTCGATCGCCTTGATGATGTCATAGCCGTGGCGCGGCTCATCGGCGATCAGCTTCAGGATGACGAAACGCAGGTCGCCCTGCTCGAAGGCGCGGACGCGCCGGCCGCCACGCCGCGCGCCAAAACCGTGGCGATCCCGATGACCCCAACCGCCATGCTCATGCCTGTGGCCTCTCATGAAATGTCTGAACATTCTTACCTCGATGTATTTCGATATATCTTACTTTCGAAAGAAAGATATATCGAAATACATCGGAGTCAAGCGACCTGTGCGCGGCTGGCGCGAAAACAAGATGCGGGAAGGGGTGGTGTCTGGGGTTCCGAATCGAGGAATTTTCGCCGAGGCAGAGCCGCTTTCATTGCGAAAGCACCGGATTCACGCTACTAGGCATCCCCGATATCCCCAACCTCGCGGCGCGCGATCCGGCCGGGACGGCCGCCGATCCACCTGCAAAGACACCCGGAGGCTTTTCACATGGCTCGGAAGAAAATCGCACTTATCGGCGGCGGTCAGATCGGTGGCACGCTTGCGCTGCTCGCGGGGCTCAAGGAGCTCGGCGACGTCGTCATTTTCGACATCGCGGAAGGCCTGCCGCAGGGCAAGGCGCTCGACCTCGCCGAAACCGCGCCGGTCGAAGGCTATAACGCGGCCCTTTCGGGCGCGAACGACTACAAGGGCATCAAGGGCGCCGATGTCGTCATCGTCACCGCCGGTGTGCCGCGCAAGCCGGGCATGAGCCGCGACGATCTCCTGGGTATCAACCTCAAGGTTATGGCGCAGGTCGGCGAGGGCATCGCGAAGTATGCGCCGAACGCCTTCGTCATCTGCATCACCAACCCGCTCGACGCGATGGTCTGGGCGCTGCGTCAGTTCTCGGGTCTGCCGCACAACAAGGTCGTCGGCATGGCCGGCGTTCTCGACTCGGCGCGCTTCCGCTACTTCCTCGCCGAAGAGTTCAAGGTTTCGGTTGAAGACGTCACGGCCTTCGTGCTCGGCGGTCATGGCGACACGATGGTGCCGCTGCCCCGCTATTCGACGGTTGCCGGCATCCCGCTCCCCGACCTCGTCAAGATGGGTTGGACGACGAAAGAAAAGCTCGACCAGATCATTCAGCGTACGCGCGATGGCGGCGCCGAGATCGTCAGCCTGCTGAAGACCGGTTCGGCCTTCTATGCGCCCGCCGCTTCCGGCATCCAGATGGCCGAAGCCTACCTCAAGGACCAGAAGCGCGTTCTGCCCTGCGCCGCCTATCTCGATGGCGAGTATGGCCAGAAGGACATCTATGTCGGCGTGCCGGTCGTGATCGGCGAGGGTGGCGTCGAGCGCATCGTCGAGATCGAGCTCAATGCCGCTGAAAAGAAGGCCTTCCAGAAGTCGGTCGATTCGGTCGTCGGTCTCATCGACGCCTGCAAGAAGATCGATCCGAGCGTCGCCAAGGGCGCCGCGCCGAAGGGCAAGAAGAAATAATCGCAAAACTATCAAGCTTTCGCAGGCCGAACGGGCGGACAGAAATGTCCGCCCGTTTTGTTTCCGGGTGGGCGTGGCCTTGCGGAGCGATGTCGGCGCGTTAAGCTGACGCCAGGACATAAGGACGGGGAATCCATGAAATTTGAGATCGGTGCGAAGGCCCTTGCGGCAGTTGTCGTTATGGTCGTGGCGCTTCCCGGCCTCGCCGAGGCGCGGGGTGGGGCCGTGCTTTATCAGCATGAGCAGTTCGGCGGCGGCGCCGTCAGGATCGACCGCGATATTCCGGACCTCGGTGAACTCGGCATCAACGATGCCGCGTCGAGCATCTCGGTACGGGGTGGCGCCTGGGAGATTTGCGAGCATGTCCGCTATCGCGGGCGTTGCGTTGTGGTCGATGGCGACGTCGCCGACTTCCGAGAGATCGGCCTCAACGACAAGGTGTCGTCGATCCGGCGGGTCGAGGACCGTGGCGGATATGGCGGCGGCTATCCGCCTTACGGGCGGCGGCAGGAGCGCGCTGGCGGCATTACGGTCTTTCAGGATGTCCGCTTCTCCGGCGGTTCCATGAGTTTCGATCGCGATGCGCCGGATCTGGGGCGCTACGGGATCAACGACCAGATCTCGAGCATCGATGTCAGCGATGGCGTGTGGGAAGCTTGCGAGGATATCCGCTATCGCGGGCGCTGCATCACCGTCGACCGGAGCATCGGCAATCTCGACCGGATCGGTTTTAACGACAAGATTTCGTCCTTGCGGCGTATTCGCTGATTTCGGCCTCGCATCTGAAAGGCGCATCAAACGGGCGGACGGCAAGTCCGCCCGTTTTCATTTGGCCGGGATCGCGGGTCATGGGGGCTTGATCGCATCCGAATAAGGAATTAATGTTTTTCATTAATTCAGGGAGAGGTCGGAACATGAGCAAGACAAGGATTGCCACCGCGTTGGTCGCGGTTCTGGCTCTGACGGCGTTGGCCGGAGGAATTGCACTTTGGACTGTCCCGGCGCTTCAGGACGCGGTGGCGGGGCGCGTCGTTGCCGCACGTCTGGGTCAGGGCGATCGGTCGGCCCTGCTCAACGACAAGGCGCTTCATATCGTGCTCTGCGGCACCGGTTCGCCGATGCCCGATCCTGAGAGGGCCAATGCCTGCACAGCCGTCGTCGCGGGCGGACATATCGTCGTGATCGACACCGGTCCGGGTTCCTGGGCGAAGTTCGCGCGGACGCGCCTTCCCGCCGGCGCCATTGATGCGGTTCTGTTCACTCATCTCCATTCCGACCATATCGGCGCACTGGGTGAATTCGCCGTGCAGAGCTGGATCGGCGGACGGAAGGCGCCGCTCGACGTCTTCGGACCGGGCAAGCCGCAGGAAATCAAACCGGCAATGGATGCCGAGGGTGACGCCTATGGCGTGAGCGGCACGGCGGACGTCGTGCGCGGCTTTGCTCTGGCCTATGATTCAGATTCGGGCTTCCGCATTGCTCATCACGGGGCGGATTATCTGGCGCCCGAAGGCGCGCGGATGCTGGCGCATGAGGTCGAGACGCCGGCGCCGGGACAGTCGGTCACCGTCTTTGACAAGGACGGACTCAAGATTTCCGCCTTCCTGGTCAATCATCATCCCGTCGAGCCCGCATTCGGCTACAGGATCGAATATCAGGGCCGGGTCGCGGTGGTCTCCGGCGACACGAAGAAGACCGAGAATGTCGCCTATTTCTCGAAGGGAGCTGATCTCCTCGTCCATGAGGCGCTTAACGCCGACATGGTGACGAGGATCGCCGGAGCACTCGATGTGGCCGGCAACCATCGGCTCGCCAAGATGGCGCGGGACACGATCGGTTATCACACGAGCCCGGTCGAGGCGGCCGGGATCGCGCGCGAGGCGAACGTGAAGCTTCTCGTCTTTTCGCATCTGGTGCCGCCGCTGCCCAACGCTCTTCTGCGCCACATGTTCATGCGCGGCGTCGACGAGGCGAGGGGCGATGGCCAGACACAGCTCGGATATGACGGCATGATGATCACCCTGCCGGCGGGCTCTCAGGACATCGGCCTATCCGATCTCCTGTGATCTGATTTCCGTTCGGCGGTCGTGAGAGCGGCAGACGCCGCCTGACGGCTCCGGGAACTGCCGGAAATACGGGAATCGGGTGGCGCGAACGTCCGGCATAATTGTCTGTTTGGATGGTTCTGCCGCCCATACTGCGATCATTCGCCGCCGGGTTGCACAAAGCCTGAGCAGCCTGCCGCAACGTCGTCCCCGAAAATTTTGTACTGAAAATTCTGTAGGTTAGCTGATCCGATACTCTGAACCCGGATTCAGCATTTGGCAGTTGCGCCCCGGGCGTCGGGTGCTATAACTCCCCGCAAATACGATTTCCCATCGGGGCCTGCGACCTTCCGCCGCCCCTCATGCCGGACGGATCGCATGAATATCCATGAATACCAGGCCAAGGCCGTGCTCGCGAAATATGGCGTGGCGGTTCCCCGCGGCTTTCCTGCCTTTAGCCCCGACGAAGCGGTGGAAGCCGCCAAGAAGCTCGGCGGTCCTGTCTATGTCGTGAAGGCCCAGATTCATGCGGGCGGTCGCGGCAAGGCTGGCGGCGTCAAGGTCGTGAAGTCCATCGACGACGTGAAGAGCGAAGCGACGCGGCTCCTCGGCTCGACGCTGGTGACGCACCAGACGGGTCCGGCCGGCAAGCAGGTCAACCGCCTCTATATCGAGGAAGGTTCTTCGATCGCCCGCGAGCTTTATCTCTCGGTGCTCGTCGATCGCGCGACCTCGCGCATCGCCTTCATCGTGTCCACCGAAGGCGGCATGGACATCGAGGAAGTGGCGCATTCGACGCCGGAAAAGATCCTGACCTTCTCGATCGACCCGGCTTCGGGCGTGTCGAGCTTCCATGGCCGCAAGGTGGCTTTCGCGCTCGGTCTCGAGGGCGATCTGAACGCGCAGGCCGTGGCTCTGGTCGAGAAGCTCTACAACGCCTTCGTCGAAGAGGACATGGCGCAGCTCGAGATCAACCCGCTGGTCGTCACGGGCGACAACAAGCTCGTCTGCCTCGATGCCAAGGTCGGCTTCGACGACAACGCGCTCTACCGCCACAAGGATATCGTCGAACTCCGCGACATCACGGAAGAAGATCCCGCTGAAGTCGAGGCGTCGAAGTACGACCTCAACTACGTCAAGCTCGACGGCAAGATCGGCTGCATGGTGAACGGCGCCGGCCTCGCCATGGCGACGATGGACATCATCAAATATTACGGCTCCGAGCCCGCCAACTTCCTCGACGTGGGCGGCGGCGCGACGAAGGAAAAGGTTACGGCGGCTTTCAAGATCATTCTTTCGGACAAGAATGTCGAAGGCATCCTCGTCAACATCTTCGGCGGCATCATGCGCTGCGACATCATCGCGGAAGGCGTTATCGCCGCCGCGAAGGAAGTGAGCCTCAAGGTTCCGCTGGTCGTGCGCCTCGAAGGCACGAACGTGGAACTCGGCAAGAAGATCATGGCCGAATCGGGCCTGCCCATTATTTCCGCCGACAATCTCGCCGACGCGGCCGAGAAGATCGTCAAGGCCGTGAAGGAGGCTGCGTAAATGGCTGTTCTCGTCAATTCGGAAACCAAGGTCATCACCCAGGGTTTCACCGGCAAGCAGGGCACGTTCCATTCGGAGCAGGCGATCGCTTACGGCACCAAGATGGTTGGCGGCACCTCGCCGGGTAAGGGCGGCACCACGCATCTCGGCCTGCCCGTCTTCAACACGGTCGCCGAAGCTGTTGAGCGCACCGGCGCGACGGCGTCCGCCATCTATGTTCCGCCGCCCTTCGCGGCCGACGCGATCCTCGAAGCGATCGACGCGGGCATTGAGCTTGCCGTCTGCATCACCGAAGGCATTCCGGTTCTCGACATGGTGCGTGTGAAGCGCGCGCTTTCGGGTTCCAGGACGCGCCTCGTCGGTCCGAACTGCCCGGGCGTCATCACGCCGGGCCAGTGCAAGATCGGCATCATGCCGGGCCACATCCACAAGCCGGGTTCGGTCGGTATTGTTTCGCGCTCCGGCACGCTTACATATGAAGCCGTCGCCCAGACGACGGCGGCGGGCCTCGGCCAGTCGACTTGCATCGGCATCGGCGGCGACCCCGTCAACGGAACGAACTTCATCGACTCGCTCGAGATGTTCCTTGCCGACCCGCAGACGGAATCGATCATCATGATCGGTGAAATCGGCGGCACGGCCGAGGAAGAAGCTGCCGACATGATCAAGGCGTCGAAGGTGAAGAAGCCGATGGTTGGCTTCATCGCCGGAGTCACGGCCCCTCCCGGCCGCCGCATGGGTCATGCCGGCGCCATCGTCTCGGGTGGACGCGGCACCGCGGAAGCCAAGATGGAGGCCATGAAGTCGGCCGGCATCCGGGTTTCGCCTTCGCCGGCCGCACTCGGCACGACGCTGGTCGAAGTTCTGAAGGGGCTCTGAAGAGATTGCGGGATCGCGGCCCCGGCTGGCGATCCCGCACAATAGTTGGCGAGCGTGTTGAAGCTGTCCGGATAGGGTTCCGGGCGGAAAACAGCCTCTATCAATAGGGGGTGCGAGGGCTCCTCGCACCGGACACCGAATGAGCAATGACAGCGCCAATGAGCGCTTCGAGCGGACGTCCTTCCTTTACGGAACCAACGCAGCTTTCGTTGAAGAGCTATATGCCCGCTACCAGCAGGACCCTTCGTCGGTCGATGCGGAGTGGCGCGACTTCTTCGACGGTCTCGGCGATGCGCCCGAAGATGTGCTGAAGGAGGCCAAGGGCGCCTCCTGGAAACGGGCGGATTGGCCCGTCGCCGCCAGGGGCGATCTGATCTCGGCCTTCGACGGCAACTGGGCCGCGGCCGAGGGCCCGATCAAGCAGAAGATCAGCGAGCGCAAGGGCGGGGCGAGCGAGGCGGAAATCCGCGCGGCGACGCTCGACTCGGTGCGCGCGCTCATGATGATCCGCGCCTATCGCATTCGCGGCCATCTCGATGCGGATGTCGATCCGCTGCAGCTTCGTCCGAAGTCGGAGCATCCCGAGCTTCAGCCGGAAAGCTATGGCTTTGGCCCCGACGATCTCGACCGGCCGATCTTCATCGACAATGTGCTTGGCCTCGAAACCGCGACCGTGCGCCAGATGCTCGACATTCTGCGCCGCACCTATTGCGGCACGATCGGCGTCGAGTTCATGCATATCGGTGATCCGGAAGAAAAGGCCTGGATCCAGGAACGCATCGAAGGTCCGGACAAGGAAGTCACCTTCACCGAGATGGGCCGCCTCGCCATTCTCGACAAGCTGATCGCCGCCGAAGGCTTCGAGCGTTTCGCGGGTATCAAATATATCGGCACCAAGCGCTTCGGCCTCGACGGCGCGGAGGCGATGATCCCGGCGCTTGAACAGATCATCAAGCGCGGCGGCAATCTCGGCGCCAAGGAAATCGTGCTCGGCATGGCGCATCGCGGGCGCCTGAACGTGCTCGTCAACGTGATGTCGAAGTCCTATCGCGCGATCTTCCACGAGTTCAAGGGTGGTTCTGCGAATCCGGAAGACGTCGATGGTTCGGGCGACGTGAAGTATCACCTCGGTGCATCGTCGGACCGCGAGTTCGACGGCAACAAGGTGCATCTGTCGCTGACCGCCAACCCTTCGCATCTCGAAATCGTCGATCCGGTCGTGCTCGGCAAGGCGCGTGCGAAGCAGGACCAGCTTCACGACACGCAGCGCGGCTCGGTCATTCCGCTTCTCATTCATGGCGACGCGGCTTTTGCGGGTCAGGGCGTTGTTGCGGAGTGTCTCGGCCTTTCGGGCCTCAAGGGGCATCGCACGGGCGGCTCGATCCATTTCATCATCAACAACCAGATCGGCTTCACCACGAGCCCGATCTTCTCGCGCTCGTCGCCCTATCCCTCCGACGTCGCGAAAATGGTTCAGGCGCCGATCTTCCATGTGAATGGCGACGATCCGGAAGCGGTCGTTCATGCGACGAAGATCGCGACGGAATTCCGCCAGCGCTTCAACAAGCCCGTTGTCGTCGACATGTTCTGCTATCGCCGCTTCGGCCATAACGAAAGCGACGAGCCGAGCTTCACGCAGCCCCTGATGTACCAGAAGATCAGGAGCCATCCGACCACGCTCGAAATCTATTCCGAAAGGCTCATCAGTCAGGGCCTCCTCACGAAGGAAGAGTTCGACCGGCGTCAGGATGCCTTCCGGGCCGACCTCGACAAAGAACTCGAAGCCTCGAACAGCTTCCGCCCGAACAAGGCGGACTGGCTCGACGGACGCTGGTCCGGTCTTGGCCGGGCCGAAGGCGAGGCGCAGCGCGGTGAGACGGGCGTCGAACTCGATATTCTGCGCGATGTCGGCAAGCGCCTTACCGCAGTGCCTGAAGACTTCAACGTCCACAAGACGATCCAGCGCTTCCTCGACAATCGCGCCAAGATGATCGAGACGGGCGAAGGCGTCGACTGGGGCATGGCGGAGGCGCTGGCCTTCGGCACGCTCTGCAAGGAAGGCTTCAAGGTCCGCCTCTCCGGTCAGGACTCCGAGCGCGGCACCTTCGTGCAACGCCACTCGGTTCTCAACGATCAGGAGACCGAGGAGAAGTACATTCCCCTCAACCATGTGGCCGAAGGTCAGGCGCCCTACGAAGTCATCAACTCGATGCTTTCGGAAAACGCGGTGCTCGGCTTTGAATACGGCTACAGCCTCGCCGAGCCGAACGCCCTGGTGCTCTGGGAAGCGCAATATGGCGACTTCGCCAATGGCGCGCAGGTGGTGATCGACCAGTTCATCTCGTCGGGTGAACGCAAGTGGCTGCGCATGTCCGGCCTCGTGATGCTTCTGCCGCATGGCTATGAAGGCGCGGGCCCCGAGCATTCCTCGGCGCGTCTCGAGCGCTATCTGCAGATGTGCGCTGAAGACAACATGCAGGTCGCGAACTGCACCACGCCGATGAACTACTTCCATATCCTGCGCCGTCAGATGCACCGGAAGTTCCGCAAGCCGCTCATCATCATGACGCCGAAGTCGCTTCTGCGTCACAAGCGCGTCGTGTCGAACATCGAGGAATTCGGGCCCGGCTCGAGCTTCCATCGCGTGCTCTGGGACGATGCGCAGCTTCTCAAGAACGAGAAGATCAAGCTCGTCAGCGACGACAAGATCAAGCGCGTCGTCATGTGCACGGGCAAGGTCTATTACGACCTCTATGAGGAGCGCGAAAAGCGCGACATCAACGATGTCTACCTCATGCGCGTCGAGCAGCTCTACCCGTTCCCGGCGAAATCGCTGATGACGGAGCTGGCGCGCTTCCCGCAGGCGGAAATCGTCTGGTGTCAGGAAGAACCCAAGAACATGGGTGCCTGGACATTCATGGAACCGAATATCGAATGGGTGCTGGGGCAGGTCGGCGCGCGTTACCGCCGTCCGCGTTACACCGGTAGGCCCGCCTCCGCGGCAACGGCGGTCGGCCTTGCGAGCAAGCATATCCAGCAACTGAATCAGCTTCTGTCGGACGCGTTGCAGATCGACTGAGACTTCCTCTGAAAGGCGGAAAGAAATGGCCACGGAAATCAAGGTGCCGGCACTCGGCGAATCGGTGACGGAAGCGACAGTCGCGCAGTGGTTCAAGCAGCCCGGCGACGCCGTTTCGGTTGACGAGCCGCTGGTCGAGCTCGAAACCGACAAGGTGACGGTGGAAGTTCCGGCGCCGGCGTCCGGCGTTCTCTCGGAAATCTCGGTCAAGGTCGGCGAGACGGTCGCGATCGGCGCCATTCTCGGTGCGATCGGCGAGGGCGCCGGCAAGGTTTCTGCCAAGCCCGCCGCGAAGAAGGAAGAACCGAAGGCTGCAGCGCCCAAGCCCGCAGCGGCACCCGCGCCGAAGCCCGCGCCTGCGGCGAAAGCGGCAGCGGCCGAGGGGCTCGCACCCTCCGTGCGCCGGATCGCCGAAGAGAACGCGCTCGACACATCGAAGATCGAAGGCACCGGCAAGGACGGCCGCATCACGAAGGGTGACGCGCTGGAAGCGGCGGCGAAGCCTGCGGCCGCGCCCGCCGCGCCCGTTCAGGTCCGCGTCGCCACGCCCGCCGATCAGTCGGCGCGCGAGGAGCGCGTCCGCATGACGCGCCTGCGCAAGACGATCGCGACGCGCCTCAAGGAAGCGCAGAACACGGCCGCCATGCTCACCACCTTCAACGAGGTGGATATGACGGCGATCATGGCTCTTCGCAATCAGTACAAGGACGTCTTCGAGAAGAAGCATGGCGTTCGCCTCGGCTTCATGGGCTTCTTCGTGAAGGCCTGCATCGCGGCGCTGAAGGAAATCCCGGCGGTGAATGCCGAGATCGACGGCGACGACCTTATCTACAAGAACTATTACAATATCGGCGTGGCGGTCGGCACGGATCGCGGCCTTGTCGTGCCGGTGGTGCGCGAGGCGCAGGAGCTTGGCTTCGCCGATATCGAAAAGACGATCAATGAATATGGCAAGCGCGCCCGTGACGGACACCTGAAGCTCGAAGAGCTGCAGGGCGGCACCTTCACGATCTCGAATGGCGGCGTCTACGGCTCGCTGATGTCGACGCCGATCCTCAACGCGCCGCAGTCCGGCGTGCTCGGCATGCACAAGATTCAGGAGCGCCCCGTCGCCATCGGCGGCAAGGTCGAAATCCGCCCGATGATGTATCTGGCGCTTTCCTACGATCACCGCATCGTCGATGGCAAGGAAGCGGTGACCTTCCTCGTGCGCGTCAAGGAAGCGCTGGAAGATCCGCAGCGCCTTCTCCTCGATCTCTGATTGTCCGTTTTAACGTCCGGTATGAAAGGTTCCTGCCATGGCTGACACATTCGATCTCGTTGTCATCGGTGCGGGACCTGGCGGATATGAATGCGCGATCAAGGCAGCGCAGCTCGGCCTCAAGGTGGCTTGCGTCGAGAAGCGCGACGCGCTGGGCGGCACCTGCCTCAATGTGGGCTGCATCCCCTCAAAGGCGCTTCTTCACGCGTCGGAACTTTTCGCCGAAGCGCAACATGCCTTTCCGGGCATGGGCATCGACGTCGGCACGCCGAAGATCGACGTGAAGAAGCTCATCGCCTTCAAGGCCGAGGCGGTTGACGGCAACACCAAGGGAATCGAGTTCCTCTTCAAGAAGAACAAGATCGAATGGGTGAAGGGCGAGGGTGTCATCAAGGCGCCGGGCAAGGTTCAGGTCGGCGACCGTCTGCTTGAGACGAAGAATATCGTCATCGCCACTGGCTCCGATGTTGCGCGGCTTCCGGGCATCGAGATCGACGAGAAGACAGTTGTTTCCTCGACCGGCGCTCTGATGCTCGACAAGGTGCCGGGCCGGCTGCTGGTCGTCGGCGGTGGCGTCATCGGGCTCGAACTCGGTTCCGTCTGGGGCCGCCTCGGCGCCAAGGTTACCGTCGTCGAATTCCTCAACGACATCCTT
>DAIEIL010000164.1 GCA_027352645.1 Rhodobiaceae bacterium
AAGGGCAGCGCGACGACTTTCGCCGGCCTGCCCTTGCCTCTGACCATCAACTCGATCGGCGTACCGACCTTGGCGTGATCGATCTCGACGTAGCCCATGGCGATCGGTCCGCCGACCGTCGGCCCGTAGCTGCCGCTGGTGATGCCGCCGATCTTGTTGCCCTGGCCGTCAAAAATTTCGGTGCCGTCGCGCGCGGGCGCCTTGCCTTCCGGCAGAATACCGACGCGCTTGCGCGCCACGCCGCTGGCGATATGACCGAGGATCGGTTTCGCGCCGGGAAAATTCGCCTCGGCGCGGCGGCGTTTGCCGATGGTCCAGCCGAGGGCCGCCTCGATGGGCGTCGTCGTCTCGTCGATGTCGTGACCGTAAAGGCAGAGGCCGGCTTCGAGGCGGAGCGAATCCCGCGCGCCGAGACCAATGGGTTTCACTTCCGGTTCGGCGAGGAGCTTCCTCGTCAGCTCGACGGCCTTGTCGTTCGGCACCGAAATCTCGTAGCCATCCTCGCCCGTGTAGCCCGAACGGCTGACGAGGCAGGGCACGCCCGCGACGTCCATCGCCTGCGCGGTCATGAAGACCATGTCGGCGCCGGCGGGCGCAAAACGCTTGAAGACCTCGACGGCCTTCGGCCCCTGGAGCGCGACGAGCGCCCGGTCGCGGATCGGCTTCAGGGCGATACCGGCTGGCAGGTTCGCGGCGATATGCGCGAAGTCCGCCTCCTTGCAGGCCGCATTGACGATGACGAAAAGCGAATTGGCGCGGGCCGCTTCGGCGGGGCGCGTGACCATGAGGTCGTCGCGAATGCCGCCCTTGTCGTTCAGCAGAAGCGTGTAGCGGATGGCGCCGGGCGCAAGGCCCAGAAGATCGCCGGGGACGAGCGCCTCCAAAGCGCGGGCCACCGTTTCAAAATCCGGCCCCTCGATCCAGGCCTGCCCCATATGCGACACGTCGAAAAGGCCCGCCGCCTCGCGCGTGTGGAGGTGTTCGGCCAGCACGCCGTCCTTGTACTGGACCGGCATGTCATAGCCCGCGAAAGGAACCATCTTCGCGCCGAGCTCGATATGGAGCGCATGCAGCGGGGTGACCTGAAGCGTCTCTTCGGAATGGGGAGCTGACATGGGCCTCTCTCGGTTGCACGCGAATCATCAAGGGCTGCCGTCCGGCGAAATGCCGGCAGCGCCCCCTCTGTCGCGGAACCTGAGAGATTTCGCGGAACGGGAATAGAGACCCGCCGCTTACGCCCTTCGGTGAGGCCCATCCGAGTTTGGACGGCCTGCTTTCCAGAGATTCATCCCCCTGCGGTCCGGTTGCCTGAGAGTTTCCGGGGCGGTTGCTCCTTCGGCGCCGGACCTCGCGATCCGATCTCTCCCGCAGGGATCATCTGTATGACGTTTGGCTTCAATCGGTGAAACCGGGGCCGATCATATGGAGGGGCCCGGTGGAGTCAATCGGCCCCGTGAAAAACCCCAAAACGAATCGGAGTTTTCCACGGAAATCGGCTTTTTCGGCTGTTTTCAGCGCAAAGGCGTCGTCGGAACCTTCTTGTTGTAGTCGAGCTGTTCCTGGGTCAGCTGGAAGCCGACAATGACCTCATAATTGGCGCCGTTGATCTCGCCGCCGATGGGAATCGTCGTGTCCTCGACCGTCTTGAGGAATTTCACCGTCCGGGCCGAGCCTTCAAAGGTGACCGGGATGTCGAGCGGCTTCTTGGTGACCATATAGCCGTTGCGCACGATGGCGACGAAGCCCGGAATATTCGCCTCGCGTGAGGTGGCGGCAGGCCCCAGATCGACCGTGCCGTCGAAGGCGACGTTGACCGAGATTTCGGAGTTGTCGGAATCATATTCGCACTGGAGCGCGGATTTGCGGATTTCGGCGCGCAGAACCACGTCCGTCAGGTCCTTGCCGCGGCCATTGAAGAGCGTGACATGGTCCGCGCCGTCGAGAACGCCGACCGTCGGGCAGGGCTTCGGCGCGTCCTTTTCGACGACGTCGACCGCTTCGTCGCTGCCACCGAACATGGAGCAACCGCCCAGCGCCAGCGGCATGACGAGAAGCGCGGCGAGGCCGAGGCCCCGGACGGAGAAGACACCTGCATGGCGCGGAAGGCCGGTCGGTTCGATCGGAAACGGCATCGTCGTGTCACTCGCTGGGTAAGGATGTGAAAGCCTCGCCTGCCGCCCATGCCCGGTTTCTTGACTTTCGCCGGGCGGACCCCTCTATTACCGGCAGAGAAGACCCCCGAAAGCCTTGCTTTTCAGATGGTTAGGCAGGTCAACAGGGCCGCTTGAGGCGGCGCGGGCACTTTATCGAAGTGTCGGCGAAGCCACAAGCAGGGGGCCGGAGCGCTCACCGCGCCCGGACGGCCTCACGAGACAAGCACGTCCCCATGAGCACGACCATGACCGAGCGAGCCCCGAAGCCGAAGTTGACGCTGATCCTCGCCTCGCCCCGCGGCTTCTGCGCGGGCGTGGACCGGGCGATCCAGATCGTCGAAACGGCGATCGAGAAATTCGGCCCGCCCGTCTATGTGCGCCATGAGATCGTGCATAACCGCTTCGTCGTGGAAACGCTGGAACGCAAGGGCGCGATCTTTGTCGAGGAGCTGGACGAGGTGCCTGAAGGCGCGCGCGTCATATTCTCTGCGCATGGCGTACCGAAATCCGTGCCCGAGGCTGCAAAGGCCCGCGAGCTCATCTATTTCGATGCCACCTGCCCCCTCGTCTCCAAGGTCCATGTCGAGGCAGAGCGCCACCATGAGCGCGGCCTCGACATCATCCTGATCGGCCATGCAGGCCACCCCGAAGTCATCGGCACCATGGGCCAGTTGCCCGAGGGCGCCGTGCGCCTGGTGGAGACGCTGGCTGACGCGGAAGCCTTCGAGCCCCGCGATCCGGCAAAGCTCGCCTTCGTCACACAGACGACGCTTTCGATCGACGACACGGCGGAAATCGTCGCCGTGCTGCGCCGGCGCTTTCCCGGAATTGTCGGTCCACACAAGGAAGACATCTGCTACGCGACGACAAACCGGCAGGAAGCGGTGAAGGCCATCGCGCCGCGCGCCGACGCGGTCATCGTCATCGGCGCGCCGAATTCCTCGAACTCGATGCGCCTCGTCGAAGTGGCCGAACGCTCGGGCTGCGCCAAATCCATGCTGGTGCAGCGTGCCGCCGATATCGACTGGGCTGCGCTTGGGCATCCGCGCACCGTAGGCCTCACCGCCGGAGCCAGCGCGCCCGATGTGCTAGTCGATGAAGTCATCGCCGCTTTCCGCGAACATTTCGACGTGACGGTCGAAGATGTGGAAGCCGCCCGCGAATCCGTGCAGTTCAAGCTGCCCCGCGCCCTCGCCGGCTGACAGGAATCTCTCGAATGGCTGTTTACACGGAAGTCGACGACGACGAGCTCGAAGCTTTTCTCGCCACCTATGACATTGGCGAGCTGCGCTCCTACAAGGGCATCGCGGAAGGCGTCGAGAATTCGAACTTCCTGCTTCATACGACGGCGGGCACCTATCTGCTGACGCTTTATGAAAAGCGCGTCGCGCCCGAAGACCTGCCTTTCTTCCTTGGGCTGATGAACCATGTCGCCTCGAAGGGGATCGCCTGCCCCGTGCCGATCCGCGACAGCAAGGGCGAGATGCTGGGCAAGCTCGCCGGGCGCCCGGCTGCCATTGTCAGCTTTCTCGAAGGGCTCTCGGTCCGCAAGCCGCAGCCGAAGCATTGCGCGGAACTGGGCGCAGGACTCGCACGGTTCCACCTCGCCGGCGCTGATTTTCCGCTGCGCCGCGCCAATGCGCTGACCGTGTCCGGCTGGCGTCCACTTTTCGAAGCGAGCCGCGCCCGCGCCGACGAAGTGTCGCGCGGACTTGCCGCCGAGCTTGCCGACGAGCTTTCGACGCTCGAAGCGAGCTGGCCGCATGATCTGCCGCAGGGCATCGTCCATGCCGATCTCTTTCCTGACAATGTCTTCTTCATCGGTGAGAAGCTTTCGGGTCTCATCGACTTCTATTTCGCCTGCAACGACGCGCTCGCCTATGACCTGGCCATCTGCCTGAACGCCTGGTGCTTCGAGCATGATGGTTCGTTCAACATCACCAAGGCCCGCGCGCTGACGCAGGCCTATAATCAGGTCCGCCCGCTCGACGCGGCGGAGCTTGCGGCGCTGCCCCTGCTCGCGCGCGGCAGCGCCATGCGCTTCCTGCTGACGCGACTTTACGACTGGCTCCACCATCCGCCGGGCGCGCTCGTCAAACCGAAGAACCCGCTCGAATATCTCAAGCGCCTGCGCTTCCACCGCAGCCTTTCCTCGCCCGCTGCCTACGGCCTCGACTGATGACAACCCACGAGACGATCGAGATTTATACGGATGGCGCCTGCTCCGGCAATCCGGGGCCGGGCGGCTGGGGTGCGCTGCTGCGCTACAAGGGCGTCGAGAAGGAAATCTGCGGCGGCGAAAAGCTGACGACGAACAACCGCATGGAGCTGATGGCCGCGATCATGGCGCTCGAGGCGCTGAAGCGTGAATCTCATGCACGGCTTCACACGGACTCAGTCTATCTGCGCGACGGCATCACCAAGTGGATTCACAACTGGAAGCGCAATGGTTGGCGCACGGCTGACAAGAAGCCCGTCAAGAACGCCGAGCTGTGGCAGCGCCTCGAACTGGCGCTTGAAACGCATGACGTCAGCTTTCACTGGGTGAAGGGCCATGCGGGCCATGACGGAAACGAACGCGCGGACGAACTCGCCCGGCGCGGCATGGAGCCCTATCAAAAGGGCAAATGAAATCCGAAAACAAAAGGGCCTCGCGATGCAAGGCCCTTTCGCATTTCTGCCGAACGCTTCAGATCTGCGTCAGGATATTCTCAGCGCCCGAAACCTTCGCCTCGCCGGGGTTCGGCTCCTTGTTGAGCGACTTCACAACGCCGTCATCGACAAGCATCGAGTAGCGCAGGCTGCGCGTGCCCATGCCGAAGCCCGAACCGTCGAAGTCGAGACCGAGCTTCTTCGTCAGCTCGCCGTTGCCGTCGCCGAGCATCGTCACCTTGCCTTCGGCGCCCTGTTGCTTGCCCCAGGCACCCATGACAAAGGCATCGTTGACGGAGACGCAGGCGATCTCGT
>DAIEIL010000167.1 GCA_027352645.1 Rhodobiaceae bacterium
GTCATACCGTCGGCGAGCGACTGGCTCGCGCCCTTGATCGAGGCCATGACGTCTTTCACCGTCTCGCCATAGCGGCCATAAGGCACGCATTCGCCGCGTCCCGTCGCATCGCCGTCGCGAATGGTGACGGTGACGACCTGCGCTTCCGTTTTCGAGCCGCGTGAGATGGTAAAGGCGCCCGCGATGGGCCAGGTCTCGGTTTCGACGGAAATCTCGCGCGTCATCTGGCTTCTTTCTTTCTACTCGTCATGTCCGCTTCATGCGGGGCGTGACGCGCAGAGAGAGTGGAGGGCAATCATCTGGCCGGATGATGCCTTTCCCGCGCAAGGTCGCCAAGTCCAAAGAGACACAATTTCTCGGACGTCAGATCCGGCCCGCATACCAGGAGCCGTTCCAGTGCTCGCCGGGCGGGTTCGTTTCATACTGGACAATCCGCGCCTCGTAGAAATCGTAAAGCGTCGAGATCGCGCCGTTGAGCTTGCGGCATTCGGTGATCGCCGCCCGCGCGTCGGCCCAACGCTGGTTGCGATAGGCCGAGAAGATCAGCGCATGCGCTTCCTGCAGCGCGCGGAACTTCGGATTGGCGCGCATGATCGGATCGCCGAGCAGGGCGAAGACGCGCCGGCCTTCCGGGTGGCGCGGCGTCGAGATGAGGTCGATTTCGAGCAGCGCATAACGATCGCCCACTGCGCGCTGCGTGCCTTCGCCCACAATGATGGCGGGGCCATAGTTCCGTGCATTGCGCTGGAGATGGGCGCCGAAGCTCACCGGCTCTCCGAGCACGCCGTAATCGAACTGTAGGATCGCGCCCATATTGCCCGTGGTTGCGAGCCCCGTATCGATGCCGATCGAAAGGCTCAGCGGCACATGGCTCAAATGCTGGCGCCGCGCATCCTCTTCGAGGAATTCGTTCAGCGCTTCGAGGTTCTCGACCATGCGCAGCGCCGCGTCGCAGCCCTTGGACGCGTGCTCGTTGACGTCGAAGGGCGCATTCCAGACGGCATAGAGCGTGTCGCCCACCGTGCGGTCCACCATGCCGTTGCGGTCCTGAACGATCTTCACCATGGGCGAGAGGAAGCGGTTGAGGATATCGGCATAGGCCTTGGGATCTTCGAGATAGCGGTCGGCGATGATGTTGAAGTCGCGAAGCCCCACGACGACAGATGTCACGGGCTTGAGCTGCCCCTCCGCCTGAACGAGTTTTGGATGCGCATGCACCCTGGCAAGGCCCGACGGCGAGAGACGCCGGGAGAATTGCGCATCGATGAAGTTCGTCTGCTCCTCGGAATGGAGCTTCGTCATCAACGCGCAGGTCAGGCTCGCCGCGATCAGCGTCAGGCCGCCGAGCGAAGGGTCGATGAGCCAGCGATGCGTATCGAAAGCCCACCATGAGGCGTAGATGCCGCCGCTGCCGAGAAGCAGCGTGAGGAGGAAGCCCCAGCGGAAGCGGAAAAGGCTGAGCAGGATGATGACGAGAACGCCGCCGGCGAAGATATAGAGCTGTTCCGCCGCCGTGGCCCAGCCCGGCCGCGTCAGGAAGGCGCCGTCGAGAATCTGGTCGATTGCATTGGCCGCGATGGCGCCGGACGGCATCTGAATGCCGGTCGGCGTGTCGTAAAGCCTTTGCGTGCCATTGGCGGAAACGCCGATCACGGCGATGCTGCCTTTGAGGGAGGGAATGTCGCTATCGCCGTCGAGCAGCTTCGCGGCCGACACGGCGACGCGCGTATCCGGCTTGCCGAAATAGAGCCGCAGCGCGCCGTCGATTCCGGTCAGCGCGGCAAGGCCCGTATCGTCGATCGACACCTGTTCGACGCCCGGCTCCATGCCGAAGGTGAAGCCCATTTCGGACTCGGCGACCTTCGCATGATAGCTCGTGCCGCCGCGCATCACGCGCAGCGTTTCGAGGATGTTCGAGGGGTAGAGCGTTCCGCCGAGATTGACGAGCATGGGGAGCGTGCGCACCGCCGTGCCCGGAGTCTGGTCGGGCAGGGTCGCGCCGCCGCCCTTGGCTGCGGCCTCGAAGGGGGCAAGGCTTGGGCGCCAGAGCGCATAGGTCGCCGCATAATGGCGCGCGTCGCTGCCCTGAGAGGCGACGCTGGCATGTGCGACCGGCGCGCGGGCGTCGCCCAGAGGGGCCTTGCCAGGCTCGAAGGAGATCACGGAAGGCGTGGCGGCAAGGAGTGCCGCGAAAGCCTGTTCGTGATCTGGAAGACTTGTCAGCGCCTCGCGCAGTCCATTGGAGGCGGAAAGCGGCGGCAGCGGCGTCCAGAGCTTCAGCAGGGAGGCGGTCGAGGTCGGGTCTTCCTCGTAAAGGGGCATGTCGAGGAGGATCGCGCTTGCGCCTGCGCGCTGCACCGCGTCCACGAGATCGGCAAGCCGCTTGCGCGGCCAGGGCCAGGCGCCATAGCGCTGCGCGCTCTCGGTGCCGATGTCGATATAAACCGTGTGCGGCCCGTCGGGCCCTGCCTTGCGCGGCTCGATGCGTTGATAGAAGTCGAAGACGTGATCGCGCAGCGTCGTGGCCAGGCCGCCGATGTCATAAATCGAAAGAGCGAGGCTCAGCACGAGCACGAGGCCCGGCAGGATCGCCGAAAGTCTGCGGAATGCAGGTGTCGATTCCATCGTCTCTCTCATGCATCGCCCGCCTGTTTTGGCGCGGGCATGCCCCGGTTCTGGACAGTGTGTGTCTGCCTTTGTCCTGTTGCGGGACAATGACAGGGTCGCCACGATCGGCGGTGCAGCTTCTGTTCCAGCGGGATGGAGAGGTTCGGGAGAGTGCCTTTCCCGGCCCCGTCGCATGGCGGCAGGGGCCGGGAAGGGAGATCGTTGCGCTCGGGCGCCTTACTTCGTGTGGCCAGCTGCCTTTTCGAGGAAGGCGATCAGATCCTTGCGGTCCTCGGGCTTCTTCAAACCGATAAAGGTCATGTTGGTGCCGGGGACGAAGGCCGCAGGCTTTTCGAGATAGGTAAAGAGGTTCTCTTCGGTCCACTTCAAGCCTTCCGTGCCCTTCTTCGTCATGGCGGCGGAATATTTGTAACCGGCATGCGAAGCGGCCGGCCGGTCGATGATGCCGTGCAGATTCGGACCCACGCGGTTCGGCCCCCCTTCCTCGACGGTGTGGCAGGCGGCGCACTTCTTGAAAACCTTTTCGCCCTTTTCGGCGTCGCCGCCCTTCCAGTCGTCATTGGCCGACGCGACGCCTGCCAGCGACATGGCGAGCGCAAATGTGGCCAATCCGTTCAGAACCGCCTTCATGATCGAATCTCCTTGGTGTTCTCTAATTCTTGCGTACGCGGACACAGCGGAGCGGTTCGCTCCGTCTGGCTATGGCGCGGAAGCATAGGCTAAACTAACTTTCGGCGCAGGTAAGGTCATGCGGCATACTGGCGCGTGAATTTTTGGACAGCTGGAGGCGGTTTGGCGGAAACATCGGGCGCTAAAGGGCCCTCCGGCCGGGGGGCTGCCGCCTCCTACGCGGTCGAGGAAAAGGCGGGCGGGATCACCTTCCGCCCGGCCGGCGACTGGTCCGTGGCCCCGATCCTTGCCATCGACGACGAGCTACGCGCCTTCGCCGAAGCAAAGCCCGCCGGAGAAAGCGCCGTTTTCGACATGTCGGCCCTCATCCGTCTCGACACCGCGGGCGCATGGCTCATCGATCGCACGGCCGCCTCGCTCGAAGCACAGGGTGTCAAGGTCAGCTATCAAGCGCTGAAAGAGGGCCACAAGATCCTGCTCGACAAGGTGGGCGAGGGCGGATTGCCAAAGCCCACCATGCCGGAGCGGTCGTCGCTCTATGTCGAAATCGTGGGGCGGATCGGCGCCGCGCTCGTCGCCATGTGGTCGGAAGCGCTCGTCTTCGTCGAATTTCTGGGCCATGTCCTCGCCACGGTCTGGCGTAGCATCCGCCATCCGAGCCGCTTCCGCCTGACGCCCCTCATCCATCACATGGAAAAGGCGGGCTTCGACGCGCTTCCGCTCGTCTGCCTGCTCACCTTCCTCATCGGCGCCGTCATCGCGCAGCAAGGCGCGACGCAGCTTCGCCGCTTCGGCGCGGATGTCTTCACCGTCAATCTCATTGCCATCATCTTTCTGCGCGAAGTCGGCATATTGCTCACCGCCATCATCGTCGCGGGCCGTTCCGGCAGCGCCTTCACCGCCGAGATCGGTTCGATGAAGATGCGCGAGGAAATCGACGCCATGCGCACCCTTGGGCTCGATCCCATGGACATGCTGGTGGTGCCCCGCGTGCTCGCGCTGCTCTTCACCATGCCGCTTCTCGCCTTTATCGGCGACATCATGGGGCTCATCGGCGGCGGCGTCGTGGCGGTCATGCAGCTTAACATGTCGCCCGCTGTCTACATCGAGAGGCTTCGCGCCGCCGCCGATTTCTGGACCTTCGGCGTCGGCATTCTGAAGGCGCCCTTCATGGCGGTCGTCATTGCGCTTGTCGGATGCCGCGCCGGGCTCGATGTCACGGGCAGCGCGGAATCCGTCGGCACACAGACGACAAGCTCCGTCGTGCGCTCGATCTTCCTCGTCATCATTCTCGACGCAGTCTTCGCCATGTTCTTCACGGCGGTGGGGCTATGATGGACATGGCCGACCAGATCGCCGAAGAGCCGATTATCGAGGTGAGAGGACTTCTGACGAAGTTCGACGATCACGTCATCCACGAGAACCTCGATCTCTCGGTGAGGCGGGGCGAAGTGCTGGGCATCGTCGGCGGGTCCGGCACGGGCAAGTCGGTGCTGCTGCGCACCATTCTTGGGCTCAAGTCGCCGGATGGCGGCAATATCCACGTCTTCGGAAAAGACCTCGAAATGCTGCCCGAAGACGAGCGCCGCGCGCAGGAGCGGCGCTGGGGCGTTCTCTTTCAGGAAGGCGCGCTCTTTTCCGCGCTCACCGTCGCCCAGAACGTGCAGGTCGCCTATCGAGAGCATCTCCATATGGGCCAGAAGCTCATGGACGAGCTTGCGGCCGTGAAGATCTCCATGGTCGGCCTTCGCTCCGGAGCGGCCGATCTCTTTCCCTCCGAGCTCTCGGGTGGCATGAAGAAGAGGGCGGGGCTTGCCCGCGCGCTCGCGCTCGACCCCGAAATTCTCTTTCTCGACGAGCCGACGGCGGGCCTCGATCCCATCGGCGCCGCCGCCTTCGACGAACTTATTACGGACCTCGCGCACACACTCGGCCTCACCGTCGTCATGGTGACCCACGATCTCGACACGCTCCACGCGACCTGCGACAGGATAGCTGTGCTGGCCGAACGGCGTGTTATCCTGATCGGAACGATCGACGACATGTTGCAGAGCGAGCATCCCTGGATCAGGGAATATTTCCACGGCCCGCGCGCGCGCGCGGCCTTTGCTGGCAAGTAGGCGGACCCGGGCGACATCATGGAAATCAAATCGAACAATGTCCTGATCGGGACTTTCGCGTTGGTGGTTCTGGCCTGCATCTTCGGCTTCGCGCTCTGGATCAGCCAGGTGCAGCTCGACCGCCAATATTCCTATTACCAGATCATTTTCCGCGGCTCGGTCTCTGGCCTGAGCAAGTCGGGTTCCGTTCAGTTCAACGGACTTCCGGTCGGACGTGTGATGGATCTTCACCTCGACGAGAACGACCCGAGCGAGGTCGTCGCGCTGATCCAGCTCGACGCGCGCACGCCCGTGAAGGAGGACTCGATCGCCCAGCTCGAAGCCTCGGGCATCACCGGCGTCGCGGTCATCCAGATCACGGGCGGCAGCCCCGGCTCGCAGCTTCTGAAGCCGAAGACCGGCGAGACCTATGCGACCATTCGCGGCGCGCCCTCGACCTTGCAGGAACTCGCGAAATCGGCCCCCGAAACATTGCAGAGTGCCAACCAGCTTCTTCAGGAGCTGAACGCCACGCTCGCCAACAATCAGAAATCGATCGGCCATGTCGTCGAGAATATCGACAAGCTCTCGACCGAGCTTGCCGACAGTTCCGCGGACATGAAGCGGGCGATCAAGAATCTCGCCGACGCGTCGGAGCATTTCAGTTCACTCAGCCGCAGCGCGGATAGTCTGGTCAAGAACGATGCCAAGGGGCTCATCGCCGATCTGCGCAACACCTCGGAGTCTTATCGTCACGTTGCGGACAATCTCGACCAGCTTCTGCGCGTCAACGGCCCGGCCATCAACCGCATGAGCCGGGACGGGCTGACCCAGATTCCGCAGCTCGTCTCCGAGACGCGCGAGTTGGTCACCGCGCTCGATCGCATCGTTTCCCGCGCCCAGGACGATCCGGCG